>JAOZTL010000177.1 GCA_029942205.1 Bacteroidales bacterium
GTGCAATATAATAAAATAATATTAGCTTTCTATTTTTTTGATGCAAACCAAAGAATAAATTATAGAGTAGGTCGAATATGAAAAAAAAGAGTACCTTTAAAATGATTTATGGGTTCGTAACATTGATTTGGAATAATGTACAGTTTTAGATGAAGATTAACAGGTTCAATGAGAGCCGTATGTTCTGATTATTATTAATTAAGTTGAATTAAAATATTATAAAATGAGAGAAAATAGTTTTATTTTATTGTTTTTACTAACAACAGTAATGTTAAGTGCACAAGAAAAAGCACTTTTTGTTAATTCAAAAATAAATCATGTAACGGTTTATTTGCAAGGAGCAGAAATTAGTAGAACAGCTACTATTGATTTGCAAAAAGGCACGCAAGAGTGCGTTATGAAAGAGCTGTCGCAGTATATCGACGATAAAAGTGTGCGCATTAAAGGTGATGGTGATTTTACGTTGATGTCGGTAGCATTTAATATTAATTATCTGAATGAGAATACGATGACTACCGAAATAGAGCAGCTAGAAGAAAAGCGAGTTGCGTTGGTGAATACGATTAATTTTCAGAAACGCTTGCTGGGAGTTTTGAAAGAAGAAGAATCGATGATACTGACCAACAAGGCGATAGGAGGGGAGCAGCAAGGTGTGCAAATCAGTGAATTGGTGCAAGCTGCCGATTTTTTTCGGTCTCGATTGACGGATATTAAGCAAAAACAGTTTGATATTGCACTGAAGGTAAGAGATCTGAAGGTAGAAATGATGAAATATTCGCAACAACTGATGGAGTTAAACTTTAAGAAAGAACTCCCGAGTGGCGAAATTCGATTCAAGATTTCGAGTAATAAAAAACAGCGCATAACACTGGTTATCAAATATGTAGTTGGGCGTGCAGGTTGGAAACCTGCTTATGATATTCGTATTACGGATATTGCAAAACCGTTGAATTTGATTTATAAAGCAAAAGTTTTTCAGCAAACCGATGAAGATTGGAAAAATGTTCAATTAACGCTATCAACGGGTAATCCGAGTGTTTCGAGTCAGAAACCGACTTTAAACACATGGACATTATATTTTAATAACACAAAGCAAGTAAACTATTATAAATTACAACAAACCCGTTCAAGCGGTTTGTACACAGGAGCTGTTAGTGGGCGAGTAGTAGATTCATACGGTTTGCCTTTGCCTGGAGTATCGATTTATGTGAAGGGAACAAGTCAAGGAATAATTTCAGGAATTGATGGTTATTATAGTTTGGATGTACCTGACCGAAATGCGACACTTTCGTATCAGTTTATCGGAATGCAAACGGTACAGCGGAGAGCTTCTAATTCGGTGATAAATGTAACGCTGAAAGCAGATGATGTGATGATGGATGAAGTGGTTGTGGCAAGAAGTTTTAGTGGACGTGTGAGTAGCGTGAGTGTAAAATCAAAGGTTCGCAAAGAGAAAAAAGACAAACGAAATAACTCTGTTGTTAAAACGGCTGTGTATAAGCGAGCAACAATGGCAGAATTTCAGATTGCTTTGCCTTATTCGATAGCGTCTGATGGCGAAGAATACACGGTGGATATTCAATCGCACTTTTTGCAAGCAAAGTATGAATATTCGAGTGTTCCAAAGTTGGATAAAGATGCATTTTTGATGGCAAGGCTTGTGGATTGGGAAGATTATGAATTACTGAATGGAGATGCAAATCTCTATTTTGAAGGCACTTACAAAGGCGTGGCTTATCTTAATGTTGAAAATACCTTAGATACGTTGGATGTTTCGCTGGGGCGAGATCAAGATATTGTGATTACTCGTAAATTGGAGAAAGATTTTTCGGAACGGCAAACGCTTGGGCTTAAACGAAAAGTAAGTAAAACATGGAAAATAAGTATCCGAAATACAAAAAATGCAGCGGTAACTATTCTGATTCAAGATCAATATCCTATTTCGAGCGACAAGGATATCGAAATAGAAATGTTGGAACATTCGGGTGCCGTTTATGAAAAAAAAACGGGTAAGCTAAGCTGGAAAATAACGCTTGCTCCGAAAGAAACACGTGAGTTGTATCTGAAGTATACGGTGAAATATCCGAAAAAAAGGCAATTAATTATTGACTAATATCTTCGATATTTTTGATGTTATACCAATTTAATATCAAAATATCCGAAATAAATTCAAAATATTTTTTTGTTTTACAATCTTCAAATTTTCAGCATAGCCGTAGCTACGGTTAAAATTTTAAGTTCAGAAAAATGGAAAAAGATAACGGATTTATCGGGTGTTTTGGTGTTGAATTGGTATTACTTACGCACGAGTATTCTTGATAAATCATTAAAGAAATTATTTTTACTCGTGCGTGAGCAACATGAATAGAACACTTAGTTATTTTTAGCGATTGCAGTCATTTCTTCGGTGTTTGCTGCTAATATTTTCATCAAATCATTTAGTTCTTTTGATATATCTAAATTATTTTGAGAATCTTTATGTACATTAGCTACAATATTTCTTATTTGTTTGATGCTTTCTTTTTGTGAAAAAATATCTTGTTTGGTTTTTTTTATATCCAGAACTGTTTTTTGGGTTTTATCGGTGATATTAGAGAAGTATTCTGTTGTTTGATCGGATAATACGGTGCTTTCTTTGACTGTTTGGATAATATTTAGTGCCGATTTTTGACTTATTTCAGCAAGTTTGCGTATTTCATTTGATACCACCGAAAAACCTTTTCCCGATTCGCCAGCTCGTGCGGCTTCTATTGCTGCATTTATGGCCAATAAGTCTGTTTTTTTAGCAATATCGCTTATTGTATCGGTTTTTTTATAAATAGAATGTATTTTTTTATTTACTTCATCAAAGGAAGCTTTGCTATTTTTGATGTAGCCAAGTGTTTCATTTACTTCCATTGTCATTTTTTCAGTATTATTTGCACTTTTTTGTATGGTATTTAGTATTTCTATTATCGTGGATTCGATTTTAGCCATACCTTCTGTTTGTTCATTGGCTGTTTCGTTTAGCGAAAGAGTTGTTTGCTGCATGTTTGTCCGTAATTTTTCCTGAAAAGTTGTGCTTTTAGCTATTTTATCGAACAAAAAAGATAATCGTTTATTTTTATTGCTAATTTCTTCAAAATTTTTGATTTCTTGTTTTGTGGATAAATTTGAGTTTGTGAGCATAAAGAAAAAAATGATAACCAAAGCAGTAAGTGCAAATTCATAAAAAATAAGAGCTCGGTAAGCTTGGACGTATATCTCTGGACTATACAAATCTTTAGAGGTAAGAAAAACAGAAAAAGTAGTGATATAAACAATTAATGAATTTAAGAGAAATATCCATTTTGTTGCAAAAAAAGAACCTAAGCTTAGCATGACCATCATCATATAAAAACCAGCAAGATAAGGAGCTAAACTATCTGTGTATATGTTGTTTATAAAAACACCGTAGCTTTCAAATAGAATGACGGAAGTGGCAAATAGGTTTCCTGCATGTCTAAATTTTAAGCGTTTAAGAAAATATAAATTAGTTGCAAAAACAAGAAACATAACGAAAGGGAGTATAATTTTGCCAATATTATTGCTATCCAGTCCTGAGCGAAGATTAAGTGTGAAAAAAATTAGAGCTAAAGCTGTTGCTATAACATTTATAACAAGTAATGTTTTCGCCTTATTTTGTATAATAAGTGATTCTTGCCTGTGTTTTTCTAAAAAATAGTCGCTAAATTTACTCATGGCAATAAATTAAAAAATTGTATGATAAATTGAAAGAAGCAAATATTTAGCCAAATTCTATTTGTGGTTTATTCTTTTTTACATTAAAAAAATAAGTTCTTTGTATTTATCGTCATTCATAGAAAAAACTGCATTTTCAAGTTCTTTTTTCCAAATAATTAGTATTTCATTATTTTCAACATCAATTTTATTAATAATTTCTTTAATTTTTGAAATTTCATAAACCATTAGATTTTGGAGTTCACAAATGTATGGATTTAAAATAACTTTATCTGCATCGGAAAGTTCTATTTTTTTATGTATTAGTTGCTTTTTTTGATACATTCGTTTTGTTCTCGAGAGGGAGTGAAAAATAAAAAGTTGTTCCTTTTTCAATTTCTGATTTTACATTTATTTGTCCGCCATGTGCTTCTATAGCCATTTTGCAGAAAGTAAGCCCAATTCCTGTCGATCGTATTTTTCCTGTTTTTTTGACAGATATTTGATTGAATTTATCAAATACAACGTGAAGTTTATCGGCAGGAATGCCTGTACCTGTATCCGTTATTGAAATTTGAATAAATTCGTCTTCTTTTTTGGCTCGAAGGATTATAAGACCATTTGTTGGCGTGAATTTTATGGCATTTGTGAGAATATTCACAAAAATTCGTTCTGTTATTTCATTATCAACATTTACTGCAATTTCTTTTGCAATATCATTTGTAATTAGAATATTTTTTTGTTTTACGAGAAAATTTACGTTATTAATTGCATTTTGTGTGAGATTTATTAATAAATAATCCAATTTATCGATAATAAATTGAGTCTTTTCATACTTATAAACATCTAAAATATTTAGTACCATATTAAGTATTTGTTTGCCATATCGCTTTATTTTAGTTATTTGTTTGGTGATACTTCTATTGGCGCATTAATAATACTATTTAATGGATTTTTCATATCATGAACAATCATATTTGTCATGCCTTGTTTGAATTGATCGAGTTCTATTAGTTTTTTGTTGGTTATTTTTAATTTTTCAGCTTGTGCCTCAATTTCTTCTTTTTGTGTTACTATTTCTGCTGTTCGTTCTTTCACGATTTGTTCTAATTCTATTTTTTTAAGAATCAAGCGGCGATTATTTAATTTAACTATCAGTAAAACAACAGCAATAGCAGCAATACCATAAATCAAATAAGCCCACCAAGTGAGCCACCAAGGCGGATGAATGATAAATTTGTATGTGAAAATTTCACTCCATTTATTGGCAACACTATTGCTTTGACTTTGAAAATGAATGTGCCAGCGGGGAGATTACGATATTCTGCTTTGGTTTCTTTTGTGATCAGACTCCAAGTGTCGTCTATACCTTCGAGTTTGTATTGGTATTTTATTTTGTGAGGTGCAGCCCAATCGATAGCCGAAAAATGGAAGGTGAGATGATTGAAATAATGGGTTAATTATAAGTTTTGTGGATAATTATAATAATCAGTTATTCCAGAGAATTTTATTTCATTAAAGCTTGATTGATCTGCTAAATTGCTATTTTGTAGCGTATCTGCCAATAATTGGTATGCAATAAATGTCTCGTTTATGTCTAATCCTGTAAATTGGATGGTTGGTACTTTTTCTGATAGTTCAAATTTTGTTAAATCGAGCATTGTAAGTTCTTTTCCCATTCCCCACCAAATACGATTTTTTTTATCCAAATAAATAGATTTAAATATAGCATCTAATGATTGTAGCCCATCGGCTTTATAAAACGAGTGTGGGTGAATTTTTGCTTGACCATTATTTTCTATCGATAAGGTGAATACGGCATTTCCACCTTCTGTACCCAGCCAAAATCTGTTTAGCGAGTCTTGTGTAATCGAAAGTATAAGGTTTTGTGGAAGCCCATCAGCAGTGGTGAAATTTTGGAAATATTTTTCGCCATTTGTTTTGGAGGTGTCTGTAATAAGGAGGCTTAGACCGCCTATTGAAGTGCAGAACCAAAGATTTTTATCTTTATCTTCAAAAATTTCATTCACATTATCGTCCAGAAGCCCTTCTTTTTCGGTAAAATTGGTGAATGATTTTCCATCATAGCGGCTAGCACCGCCGCCAGACGTACCAAACCAAATATTACCTCTTTTATCTTGCAGGATGTTTCTGATGTAGGAGGATGGCATGCCTTGATCGACATCTAAATATTGGACATTATAAGTCGCTGCGTCTTTATAACGAGACGGTAGGGCATTTGTGAGAAGTGGATAGCCTGCCGTTTTGGTGATTGGGGCGTAAACTGTATCGCCATTTTGGATGGAGTAGCCAGTGTCGGGGATTAGAAAGTTTTTTGGTAATGGAATGCCGTTTTTTCCTGGAGTAATTACTTTAAGTGCATGGTTTATTGATGTTACTTTAGGGCTACCTGCAAGCTTGGGTGTCAATGTATTGTGTTTGATTGTCGGTTTGCTTGCTTTTATTGTTTTAGGTAATGGAATTCCATTTTCGCCAGGAGTTATTATAAGTAAACTGTCTTTATTTATATTAATTGTTTGTAATTTAGAAGTGTCTATTTTGTTAGGACTAAAGACTGAATTATTAGAAAAGGCATCATTTTTTTTGTCGTTATTACAGCTGTAAAATAAAGCAAGGAAAGTTGTAAATAATATATATTTTATATTCTCATATTTTTTATTGTTGAATAAAAAAAACATATCATTATTAATAATATTATTTTGAATTTCAAATGGTATAATTCTTTAACTTACTTTTTATTTAGTAAAGTGGAGTTAAAATAATATTTGTGTTTATAAGCTGCTAAGATAAGGTTTTTAACTGTTTCAGTGTGTAGTTGTGGCATTAAAATTTGAAAAAATAGATTTTCGCCTTATTTTGAAATGTTCATATTTTTTTGTGGTGTTATGCTTACAATACTTTGTTAAAATTATAATTGACAATAAATAATTGATAATTATTTTACTGATAAACAGTAGCTTGCGAGTGCTAATATCCAAATAAATATTTATCATTTATCAATTTGGCTATTAGG
>JAOZTL010000178.1 GCA_029942205.1 Bacteroidales bacterium
AGAGTATGTCGCCGAAAGTGAGAAGTTTGTTTCTGAACCTGAAAATATCGCTAAAACTCTGTGAGACTCTGCGATTAAAGTTGTTCAAAAAAACATAGTAATTTATTCCATATAACAGTCTGATTTTAAGGAAATTAATTAAGATTACATATAAAATTAAATTGAACAAAGAGCTTAAATAGCTAGAATTGTTTATAAAACAAAGATTAACTGTATCTTTGTATCAAAATAAAAAATAAAATTGTGAATTTTACGGACTTAAAATTAAATACGGCACTCCAAAATGCGATACGTGATATGGATTATATTTATCCTACAGCGATCCAGATAGCAACATTTCCAGTGCTTTTGTCGGGGCGCGACATGGTGGGCTTGGCACAAACAGGTACAGGAAAAACGCTTGCTTACTTGCTTCCATTATTGAAACAACTAAAATATTCAGAACAACAGCATCCACGCATACTTATCATTGTGCCTACACGTGAACTGGTGGTACAGGTGGTGAATGAAATAAAAAAACTGACCACCTACATGAATATTCGCTTTGCAGGTGTGTATGGCGGTACGAATATCAATACGCAAAAGAAAATCATTTATGCAGGCTTGGATATTATGGTTGCTACACCTGGACGGCTATACGACCTTACGCTCACGGGAATATTGCGGCTAAAATCAATTCAGAAATTGGTGGTTGATGAAGTCGATGAAATGCTGCATCTCGGTTTTCGTGAACAGCTATTGTCTATTTTTGATTTATTGAGCGATAAACGCCAAAATTTACTATTTTCGGCTACGTTAAGTGCTGATGTGGACAAATTGATCCAAGAGTTTTTCTCGAATCCGCAGAAAGTCGAAATTAGCGCACACGGTACGCCTATCGAAAAAATTATTCAGCAAGCTTATCATGTACCCAATTATCATACAAAAATAAACCTGCTGGAACATTTATTATTTACAGATAAAGCTTTGCAAAAAGTATTGGTTTTTACTAAAAGTAAGAAAATTGCCGATCGCTTGAATGCGCATATTACCGATAAATTTTCTGGGAAAATAGGGCTTATTCATTCCAATAAATCGCAAAACCAGCGATTAAACGCCATCAGGCGTTTTGAAGAAGGCGAGCACTCAGTACTTATTGCTACCGACATTATTGCACGTGGACTCGACTTCACCGACGTATCGCATGTCATTAATTTTGATATGCCCGAACGATCGGGTGATTACATTCACCGAATAGGGCGCACAGGACGTGCTGATAAAGCAGGAACTGCTATTTCGTTCATCAATGAAGTAGAGCAAGAATATCAAATGGCAATAGAAGAAATGATGCATAAATTTCTGGAATTGCTTCCTTTTCCAGAAGCGGTAGAAGTGTCGCCTTTATTTACCGATGACGAAAAACCTTCACTTTCGGATAAAAATTATCTAAAAACGCCATCATCAATGAAAGAAACGAAAGGGGCTTTTCATGAAAAAATAGATAAAAATAAAAAAACAAATCAAGGTGGCTCGTACCGACGAAAAATAAAAGCGAAATACAAAAAACCGAAAACAAGAGGTAGCAAACGAAAATAGGTCTTTGCCTTTTTGATATGGTTTATTCGTTAATATTAACTAAATCAACAGTTTACCTGAAGATAATTGTATATTTAAGGAACATAAATTAAATAAGCTATAATTATGTTATTTAATTTGCATTCCTAAGTAATTTTACAAAAGTCTTCCAATATTCACTTATTCTAAATTTGCTGATTAAGTGATTTTTATATTATTTCAAAAGCATCATTAAAAAAGGTCAAAAACCTCACCTTAGTACTAAAAAAACATGATTAAATTAGGAGAATACAACACATTGACGGTCAAAACAGACAAAGGCGAGGGCTTTTTGTTGATGGATGACGAAAATACTGAAGTGTTTATACATGCCAAAAACTCACCCGAAGACATCGAAATCGACGAGTCAATAGAGGTATTTGTATACACGGAAGCCAACAAAAAACTAACAGCCACCAGCCAAGAACCATTGATTGTTGTCGGGGAATTTGCTTACCTGAAAACGTCGCTTGTAACCAAAGACGGTGCTTTTGTGGATATGGGAATTGATAGAAATTTATTCATTCCATTTAGTGAACAATTACAAAAAATGGAAGAAGGAAAAACTTACCTGACTTACATGTACGTGGATCTGAAATCAAATCGATTGGCGGGATCTACACGTTTGCAAGCTTTTTTGGATAATAGTCAAATGACATTGAAAATAAATGATGAAGTTGATCTTATTCTTTGGGAAAAAACAGACATTGGACTTCAAGTGATTGTTAATAATAAGCACCGTGGCTTAGTGTATGATAATGAAGTATATCAAGAATTACCGAAAAACAAAAAGCTAAAAGGTTTTATTAAAAACATCAGAGAAGATAACAAATTGGATGTTAGCTTACAAAAAGTGGGCTATTCTAATGTCGAACCCAATGCTGCTGCTATACTTAGTTTATTGAACAAGTCAAATGGCTTTTTAACTTTTACCGACAAAAGTGCTCCTGAGACTATAAAAAAAGCACTAAATATGAGCAAAAAAACATTCAAAAAAGCAATTGGTGCACTTTACAAACAGAAATTGATACGAATAGAAAGTGATGGATTACATTTGGCAGATAAAAAATAATGATCGAAGTAAAAGCTCCCAATGATTATTCAGACACGAAACAGCGTGTGTTCTTAGCTGGCAGTATTGATCAAAATCTGGCAGAAAACTGGCAGCAAATTTTGGTTGATAAATGGAAAGATTCATCAATTACAGCACTAAACCCACGACGAGAAGCATGGGATGCAAGCTGGAAACAAACAAAAGAAAATCCTAACTTTGTCCAGCAAGTGCACTGGGAACTCGATGCATTGGAGCATGCCGATTTGATCGTTATGTATTTTTCGCCAACCAGTCAATCGCCTATTTCGTTATTGGAACTGGGCTTATTTGCTGCTTCACAAAAAATGGTTGTTTGTTGCCCAACAGGCTTCTGGCGTAAAGGAAATGTAGACATCGTGTGCGATCGATTTGCTATTCCGCAAGTCAAGAGCCTAAGCGAGTTAGCCGAATATGTACTGAAAGTATTTCTAAAATAGATAACAAAAAAACGAACCATTACGGTTCGTTTTTTTTGTTTAGGAACATAAAAAGCGTGAAAATTATAAAATAAGCATGGCATCGCCATACGTTCCGAATCTATATTCATGTTTGATTGCTTCCTTGTATACTTTGAAAAGCAGATCGTAGCCAGCAAAAGCAGCAACAGTCATCAAAAGAGTGGTATAAGGCAAATGCAGATTGGTAATCATTCGAGTAGGAACATTAAACTCGTGAGCAGGAAAAATGAATTTGTTTGTCCAGCCCTCAAATGGTTTTAGCTCACCCAATGTTGATACCGAGCTTTCGAGCGTCCGCATCACCGTAGTGCCTACTCCACAAATTTCACGACCTTCTTTTTTTGCTTTATTCACTGCAATGCTTGCTTCTTCGGTAATTGCAATTTGTTCCGAGTCCATTTTGTGCTTTGTCAAATCTTCGACTTCTACGCCTCTAAAATTACCCAAACCAACGTGCAAAGTAATTTCGACAAATTCGATTCCTTTTATCTCGAAACGTTTCATTAGTTGCTTGCTAAAGTGCATTCCTGCTGTGGGTGCAGCAACTGCGCCTTCGTGTTTCGCAAAAATAGTTTGATAGCGTTCATCGTCTATCGGCTCTACTTTCCGATTGAGGAACTTAGGCAAAGGAGTTTCGCCCAATAAGTGTAATATTCGCTTAAATTCGGTATATTCGCCATCATACAAAAAACGCAAAGTACGCCCTCGTGAAGTGGTGTTATCGATTACTTCGGCAACCAAATCTTCGTTTTCGCCAAAGTAAAGTTTATTTCCTATGCGTATTTTTCGTGCAGGATCAACCAATACGTCCCACAAACGCTGTTCTTTGTTCAATTCACGCAATAAAAAAACTTCGATTTCTGCACCTGTTTTTTCTTTTTTACCAAATAATCGTGCAGGAAATACTTTCGTATTATTAAATACTAAAACATCTTTTTCTTTAAAATAACCAATGACATCTTTAAAAATACGATGCTCTATTTTTCCTGTTTTCCGATCAATTACCAGCAATCTTGATTCGTCGCGTGTTTCTGCTGGATATTTTGCTATTAATTTTTCAGGGAGTTCATATCCAAAATGTGATAATTTCATGTGTAGCAAGTTTTAGATCCGATACTATTTCTTATTTTACTTATTGTATTATCTGATATTATTCTATATCCGATTGTTCTTTCTTATTTTCAGTAATCTGGTTGGCAATTACTTCAAACTCCTGAACGCTAATTGCTTCCGTTAGTTTGAAATCACCTATTTTGGTGCGTTGCAAAGCTGCCATATAAGCTCCGTTGTTCATCGCTTTACCAATATCGTGTGCTAGACTACGAATGTATGTTCCTTTACTACATACAATACGTATTTGTATTTCAGGGAGTTCGCAGCTCAGCAGTTCAAGCTCGTATATTTCTATTGCATTTTCACGCATTTTCACTTCTTTTCCTTCTCTAGCACTTAAGTAGGCTCGTTTTCCGTCTATTTTTTTTGCCGAAAAAATCGGAGGTGTTTGCATTTGTTTTCCTACAAAAGTAAATAAGGTTTCTTGTACTTTTGCTTCGTCAATGTCCGTAATATCAAAACGTGCATCTATTTCCGTTTCTCTGTCGTATGATGGGCGTGTTGCTCCAAAATAAAGTGTAGCAATATACTCTTTACTTTGTACTTGATAGCTGTCTATGTTTTTGGTTTGTCGCCCTGTACAAACAATCATTAAGCCTTCGGCTAATGGGTCGAGTGTACCTGCGTGTCCTACTTTTAATTTTTTGATTCCCAAAGCCCGTGTTAATTGATTACGCACTTTTCGTACCAAATCAAAAGAAGTCCATTCTATGGGTTTGTGAAGCAATAATACTTCTCCTTTTTCAAAATCGTAATTCATAAATATCTATGAAAAATTAATTGTATATTTCACTTAATTATAAATTGCTGTTTGCAATGGTATTGTGCAAGTGCGTAAGCAAATTAAATAGTACTTAAAAGAGGTCGAAGACCTTAGAAAAATAGAGAATACCCGACAGCAATGCTTCCTATGGTGAAGCAATAAATGGCGAAATAAATTAATTTACCCTTTTTGACAATATTTATCATCCATGTACAGGCTAATAAACCAGACAAAAAAGCTGCCAAAAAACCGATAATTAATGGAGTAGCTCCTATTTCACCAGTAGGTAAACCAGTATCGTATAAATCTTTTACATTTGCTCCCAAAATGGGAACAAGTACCATCAAAAATGAAAATTTGGCAATAATCTCTTTTTTTGCACCAAGCAGTAAACCAGTAGAGATGGTTGCACCCGAACGGGAAATACCTGGCAGCACGGCTATTGCTTGTGCAATTCCAATAATAAAAGCACTTTTGAATGTAATGTCTGACTTTTTTTGCGGTGCATAATAAGTAAATGCGAGTAGACCAGCAGTAAGGATTAACATAAAACCGACAAGTAATAAATTTCCATTAAAAAAACTCTCTACTTCTTCTTTAAAAAACAAACCTACGATGCCTATTGGAATCATGGATACAGCTATTTTAAAGACATACTGCGTTTCTTCGTTCCATTGAAACTGAAACAATGCACGAATTAAATTCCAAATATCCTTACGAAAAACGATAATAGTACTAAGTACTGTTGCACCATGCACAACCACCGTAAAGCTCATGCTTTCGCTTGCTTCAATGCCTAGCATTGCTTTTCCTAATTCTAAATGTCCACTACTACTAACGGGTAAAAACTCGGTCAATCCTTGTATTAATCCTAAAATCAAGGCTTCTATCCAATCCATATAAATGTATGTTGTTTGTCATTCTTAGTTTTTAGGCTTTTTCATGATTGCCCAAATCTCAAACGCAAAACCAAAAACGACCACTATAGGTGCAATAGTAATACGACGCATACTGAAAATTTCTTCGCTAAATTCGCTTGGATTTTCAGCACCTCCACCCATCATTAGAGCAAAACCTAACATGATGATTACAAAACCAATTCCTAATAAAATAAAATTTTCTTTTCCTAATGCAAAGCCCATTTCTAATGGAATACTTTCTACTTCTTTTATTTTTGGTAATTTTTTATTCGTTTTTGTTTGTTCTGCCATTTTTGTGTTATTGAAATGTTTTTTTGATCTGAATAGATAAATACACTCATTTTTGTATTTTACGTATCTAATATACTGAAAATTATCAATTTTCACACATATTTTAATACAATAATACACTTATGCTTTTATGAATTTGCAAAGTTAAATATTTTTTTTTTTAATTTTGCGTTTTTTTGATTTTAATTTTAAAAAAGATAACATAAAATTTTCGTATAAAAAACGAAGAATATCTTTGATCTTTGGCTCTATTCCAGAATGTTGTTGGTCGATTTTATTGAGTTTTGGTCTAAATTTTGTGGAAACATAACTATCTAATAATCAGGAAACATTACAAAATCTGTAATTGTAAAATATTTAATCTAAAAAGTTCGTATTTGAAAAACATATAGTTCTTTTGATACAGAATCTGTAATTGACTTATGGTTAATAACTTAATGCTGCTTTAAAAATCATGCCAAATTACAATATTTTCACCAACAATGTTCTGGAATAGAGCC
>JAOZTL010000179.1 GCA_029942205.1 Bacteroidales bacterium
GAATCATCGTACAAAAGTTTAGTCGAAGGCTGACCTTCTAGTTTTTGTTTAAATATTACTCCTCAATAGTCAAATATTCAGTAGGTTTTCGTTTCTTTAAGAATCGAATAAATATAGGTAATCGATTTTTTCGTACACGATAATACGTATACGGATGTGCTCCAAAACTTTTATAAAAATCGGCGATTCCTGTAATTTGCGATCCTTCAAAATCTAGTGTTAAATCTTTTTCGGTATTCCACTGAATAAAATAATCGATGAGCAAGAACATTGCGCTCGTTTTACGACCAATATCATTGGATACTGAGTTTAAAAATATAGACTTGCGATTGGTGTTCACAAAAAAGCCTGCTGCACAAAGCGTATTTGTATTGTCAAATGCACCATACAGACTACCTATTTTGTGTCTCAACGTAAATGAAATGAGTTTACGAAGCGTATTCAAATCTTCTTCGGTGTATAGTTTTGATAATCGAGCAGTGTTTTTCAATAGCTCAAGGTATGTATTAGGTGTGATGTTTCGTGTAATAGTAATCTTGTTTTTTTTAGCTTTCTTTATGTTACGAAGTGCATTTCCTTTGTAGTTACGATTAATCTCAGCAAAGGTGCTTATCAAATCTAGCTGATAAGTAATACGCTTTTCTGTATGTAATTTTTTGTGCTGTATCGGATTATATTTGTTCAAATTAATTTCAAAAAACTGAATACGTTTCGGAATGGCATTAATAAATTGCTCCACAATGTTGGCATCGAGGGTTTCTTGCGAAAAGATGCCTAATTGCTGCGTAAACATAGGCTGGAACAAGTATTTAATCTTGAATTTGGTTCTGCTCGTTAATGGCATCACTATCGAATAATTATCGGCAACCAAGGCTTCCCAGTTTTCCGATACGGCATCCAAAAACCAGCTATACGCATAGGCATTTCCATTGAACGAGCTCGCAATGCAGGCATCCCATTTCTTAAAATTAATTTGATTTTGTTTTAAATACGTTATTTCCAATACTTATTTGTTTTAAAGTCTTCGATCTATTTGATGTTTACGTTATTCTGTAAATTCTAACGATTCGGCAAGATACTAAGTTGTAAATATACACATTTTTATTGATATGTCAGAATAGAAATCTTTTTTTCGTCAAAAATTTGTTGTGCCATCTCTTGCAAGTCTTCTGCACTTATTTTTTCTACTTTTTTGAATAATATAGATAGATCATCAAATTTGTTTTCGATCATAAAGCCTTTGGTCATTGCCAACAGTAGGCTTTCTTTGTTCTCTGCTCCTATTGCTACCTGTCCTATCAACTGTTTTTTGGCGTTTCTCAATTGCGTAGGACTTAATTTTTTTTCTCTTAATTTTTTCAATTCGTTGTGAACCAATTGAATACTTGCTGCAAGATTTTTTCTATCTGTTCCCACATAAATATTCATCAAGCCTGCATCAGAATAATTACCAAAGTTGGATTCCACATCGTAGGCAAAGCCATGTTTTTCTCGCAAACTCATGCTTAGTCGTGAGTTCATATTCGTACTCCCCAAAATATTATTAAGTAAGCCCATGGTCATTTTTTGCCCATTACTGAGTTTGTCGCTAATACTCCCTATCATGCAGTGTGCCTGATGGGTATCTTTTTTGCTAATGTGCGTACTGGCTCGATAATCCAAGAATTGTTGCCGTTGATGTGTTGTTGATCTCAGTGATTGTTGTCCAAAATATTTTTTGACATAACTTACTAGTTTTTCAAACGAAATATTTCCAATAGAACCAATCACCATCCGATCTGTTCCATAATTTTTATTGATAAATTGCAATAAATCATCACGTGTGTAATTTTCTAGCTGTTCGGGTGTGCCCAAAATACTTTTCCCTAATGCATGATTGTGAAAAATAATATCCTCGAAATCGTCAAAAATCATTTCCGAAGGTGAATCCAAATATGAATTTATTTCATCAATAATAATGTCTCGTTCTTTCTTTATTTCTTTCTCGGGAAATGACGAATGGAAGACCATGTCGCTAATTAACTCCATTGTGCGTTCGTAATATTCGGTCAGGAAAGTAGCATAAATACAGGTTTCTTCTTTGGTGGTGTAGGCGTTTATGTCGCCTCCGACGGTTTCTAGCCGATTGATAATTTGGGTGGCATTACGCTTGCTTGTTCCTTTAAAAATAGAATGCTCAACAAAGTGAGCTAAGCCATGTTCGTTCGTTTTTTCGTCGCGTGAGCCAGTATTAATCATCCAACTAAAATACGAAACGGTAGATTCGCTCGGTAAGTGCACCAGTCGAATGCCGTTAGGCAATATAAAAGTCTGTAAGTTCATATATCGATATTTTTGCTGTGCAAAGATACATAAACTCTGTTATTTCAAACGATCAATTATACGAAACTGTTGTTTTTCCGAAATCAGAACTTTACAGAAGAATTGCGTAAGTAAAACCAATTAAAAATCAAATAGGTAAGACTTATATTTCGACACCAATAATCGTTATGTCGTCTCGTTGTGGCTCATTCTTTTGCCATTCATGTAGTTTTTTTAATAATTCATCTCTTTGAGAAGCCATTGTTTTACTTTTGTTTGCATCCAATAATTGGATTAACTTGCTTGTTCCAAAGCGTTTCCGTTCGGAATTATTTTGATCAACAAAGCCATCTGTACTCAAATAAAATTTTTCTCCTTCTCGTAGAATAATCTCTTTATTTGAAAACTGTACTTTGTTACGATAATTTTTTGTTCCTCCGATGGATTTTCTATCGCCTTGAATCACGTGTAGTGTTTGATTCTCCTTATTGCAATATATCAATGGGCGTTTTGCGCCTGCAAAAATAACACGTGCAGTGTGATCTTCCAGTATTTCGACACTACAAATACCTACATCCATGCCGTCGTTGTTGTCCGTTTCTTGCTGTCGGAGTGCTTCTTGCACATTCTTGTGCAGGTGCGAAAGAATATCCTTGGGCGAATAAATTTTCTTTTCATTCACGATCTGATTCAATAAACTACTGCCAATCATCGACATAAAAGCTCCTGGCACACCATGCCCTGTACAATCGACTACGGCAAGAAACCGAATCGAGCGGTCTACGGTTTCAAATGCTTTATTCTGCACAATCGAACTCCAATAAAAATCGCCAGAAACCACATCTTTAGGCTCAAAGAGAATAAATGTATCAAATTTCTTAAATATTTTTTTCTGTGGTAATATTGCTTTCTGAATTTGCTTTGCATAGGTAATACTTGCCTTGATATGCTTATTTTGCATCGCAATTCTCTTATTTTTACTTTCTAGTTCATCTTTTTGACTGGTAATTTCTTTTTCCGCCTCTTTTTGTTTTGAAATATCCGAGTCGATGGCTACAATTTTGTTTACATTACCTGCTTCGTCAAAAATGGGTGTCAATGTGGTGTGTGTCCAAATATTATTGCCATTGTTTAGTGTAATGTAGTTTTCATAAATTAATGTTTTCTTTTGTTCGATACATTTAGCAATAGCTTTTTTTGCATTTTGATTAATATTCGTTTCTGAAAAATTTTGCCCTCGGTATTTCACCAATTCCTCTAATGAATGCCCAAATAGCTTCTCAAAGCCTTTATTTGTCCATTCAAAGTTTCCTTTACCGTCAAGTATCGCAATTGCATTGTCCGTTTTGCTTGCCACGATGGTCAATTGCATCAGCTCTTCGTTCATTTTTTTCAACTCCTCGTTGATAACGAGAACTTCCTCCTGCTGTGCCAATATTTCTTCACTTTGTTGGGTTACTTCACTTGTTCGTTCTTTTACTATTTTCTCCAAATTCTTGTTTTGGTAATCCATCGTTTCTGTCAATTTTTTATTTTCGATAAAAGAAATAGAAAACCGCTGCGACAAAATAAACGATTGGGATAAAATATAGAATACCAAGCCATACTGTGCAATGTATGGCAATGGTAATACAAGAACGACTTTTATTACATCAAAAATACCTGTGCCAAAAAATACAAACATACCCACAAAAGCAATTACCGATCCATGTCGTTTGTGTATCATCGCTTTTATTAATACAATAAACGTAACATAAAAACCGACAATAAGAGCAAATAAACTATAAACATCTCGGAAGGAGGTAAATATTTTTACTGGAGCAAAAATAATTATTCCTGACATCAAAACGGCAAATACACCAGCCAACTGAACAAATCGTTTGTTGGCTTCCTTATTAAATAAATGATAAAAAAAGTAAGCAATAAATGCAATATTGGTATAAACAGATAAATATTCCAACCGAATAAGGACAAAGAAACTTGTGTTTGGGAAAAGTTCTAAAATAAGCCTATCGTCTGTAGTGAAACCTCGAATAAACATCAGTATACTTACTAAACCAAAAAATAGGGTGGAATAATCATTACGCCGCAAAAAGTATAAGGAGAAATGGTATAATGCCATGATTAGCAATATGCCTAATGTCAACGAATTATAAAAATCTGTTCGGGTTTTGAGCCGCAATGAACTTTCGTAACTGCCTATATCAATCGTATCCCATAAGCCTGAGTTGGTGTGATGATAATTAGAAATTTGGATGATTATTTCGATCGTTCGAGTTTCACCTGTTGCTAGATTTTTATTCGGCTCAATCAGATAATTTCCAATTCGGTACATTGGTTTGCTTGTAGCTTTACTTGAACCTACTTGTCCTACATTTCCCAACAGTTCGCCGTCTATCCAAACGGTGTAGGCTGTCGATACGCCATCCAGTTTTATATTGAGTGCTTTATTGTAATCCAATTTGACAAATATCCGATAGGTAGCATAGCCGTGTTGTGGGATCGTTTGTCCATCAATCGTTCCATTTGACCAGATACTGGGTATATCAATATACTGGGGCTGAAGTGTTTTATTGTTTGTAAAATCGGCGGGGCTCAATAATTGATTGAAATAAAATTCACTCTGCCCAACGACCGAAAAAACACCATCCTTGTCAAAATCCCATTCGGTAAGGTCTAGTACGCCTTTGTGTAGTGTAATGTCTTCTGTTTTTGCAACATACGGATTTACTAAAATAACCAATAAAGTAACTAGTAGTAAATACGTTTTTTGTTTCATCCTTTTGTAATTTGGTGTTGTTGAAGGTCTTCGTCCTTTTTAATGTTGCTTACGCATTTTTATATGTCTATACTTTTCAATAAAATCAATTACTTATAGACTGTTCCTTTAGTGAAAATTTCCATATATCTATTTGTTGCTGGCTAAAGTAGAACAATTATTCCAGAAAACCTCTACTCGTAGCTATGTTTTTCTTTTTTTTCCTCCTCCAAAAACACTTCATACTAATTATTGACAATACAACACTTCGTTAAATTTATAATTGATAATGAATAATTATTTTACTGATAAACAGTAGCTTGCGAGTGCTAACATCCAAATAAAGGCAAAGATCTTATTTTATTTCCTTTAAATTTTCATCATACAGACCGATCAGTATATTATTTCCTTTTCGGTCTATTTTCATCCCTCCATATATTGCTGCTTCATATTTTTCTGCTTGTCCTTCTTCAAAAAAATAGGATTCTGCACCAATATTTATACTCCAATCGCTTTTGGTGTATACAATTCCATATTCGCTATCGTTTATTGGTTCTAATGCGTCCTGAAGCCTGATTAGGCTTCCTACTCCGTTTTCGTCTAATGTAAGAATACAATAGCCTCGTTTGGGTATGCTATCGTCAAAGCTATTGTCAGACATTTCATAATTTAAGCTCATGTAATCACCTTGCATCAACGATCGAGGATCGACTGGTGCCAGTTTTAGCAATACCAGTTTGCCGTCTGCTAGTATCTGTTCTTTCTCTATGACGGATTTGTTGAAGAGAGATAGCACCAAAATAAGATTGACGAAAATAATAATCCATTTGTTCTTTTTCATGTTTTTAAATTTTAAAGTCTTCATAAGCAAAATTCAAATTCTCCAGTGTTTCCACTTCTTGCTCTCGCCCAGCCACATCACGTATTGTATCTAGGAAAGCAGCTATCATGCGAAACTCTTAGTCGTTGCGTACTTTCTTACGTTTGATGATAGCTTGTATCTTTTTCTCTAATTTCTTGTTCATATCAAACAAGTCCTTCCCGAATCGTTCTTTTAATCGGCGGTTGAGTTCTGTTAATTGGTCGGTGGGGAGTTCGAGAGCATCCAAAATTAAATCATTTAAACCTTCTCTAAAACCAGCAATCCACCCATTCTTAAATGCTTTATTTATATCTTCAAACATAACTTCAAGATCCGTTTCGCCAATTTCAATAAAATAATTGGTAATAAGGAGAGTTAAATCGTTTAAAAAGATCAATTCCTTTAGTTTTGATTCGGATAATTTCGCTCCCATAATTATTGTCTTTTTATTTTTAAAGTTCTCCAAATAATTCTTCAGATCTCGTGCTATATGCTTTTTTAGAAATATTAATTCTTGATACAGCTCTAATTATATTAGCCACTTTAGGATTATTCAACCCTCCTTTGTGGTCGAGTAAGTGCTGCTCTCTTCCTCTTATTGCAAATCTGGCGTGCTTACCTTGTGCTACCTTATCTACCTCTATTTCTGTAAATCCAGCTTTAAAGTATTTATGATTATAGAGCCGCCGCCTGATAAGCTTTTGAATATCACCAAAGCCACTGGTCCGTCCAATGTATATTTGTCCTGTTACAGGGTTTGTCAGTATATAAGTAACATACACCC
>JAOZTL010000180.1 GCA_029942205.1 Bacteroidales bacterium
TACGAAAATGATTTTTTCATGCTACAAGCAAATTATTTACGTAAATCAGAAAAAGAAGAAATTTATTGTGGAATCAAACGAGGCGACAAAAAGCAATTAAAGCGGAATAAAAAAGCCTATAAAAAATTTTCGGAGCACATTGGTTTATTGCCTTTGGTGATAGTATCACCAGCCGATAGCTCACTGATAACGGGTGGGAGCGAGGAAAGACGAAAATTTACCGATGGCGTTATTTCGCAATATGATCGAAATTATTTAACCAATTTACTTCGTTATAATAAGGCGTTGGCACAGCGAAATGCTTTGCTGAAAGATTTTGCTCGACACCATAAATTTGATCGTGAAATGCTTGAGATTTGGGATGAACAATTGCATGTTTTAGCACAAAAAATATTTAAAGCAAGACAGCAATTTATTCAAGAATTACAAGTAATATTTCAAAAATACTACTCTTTCATTTCCTCAAAGAAAGAACAAGTCGAACTAAAATATAAGTCTCAATTGTTTGATAATCAAATGAAAAGCTTGTTGAATGAAACGCTCGAAAAAGACAGAATACTGCAATACACGAGTAGTGGCGTGCACAAAGACGATTTACTGATGAGTATGCAAGGCGTACCGATGAAGAAATCGGGCTCGCAAGGGCAACAAAAAACCTACTTGCTGGCGTTGAAAATGGCTCAGTTTGAGTTTATTAAAAGGGTAAGTGGTTTGAATCCGATTTTGTTGCTCGATGATTTATTTGATAAATTAGATCAAAGCCGTGTTAATCAGATTGTTCAACTTGTGGCAGAAGACACTTTTGGGCAAATTTTCATTACCGACACCAATCCAGAACGCCTGTCTCGGATATTAGAGCCATTAGATATTGATTATAAGATATTTACGATAAATCAGGATAGTTGATTTTTGTTAAAAATAAGCCTTGTGGCGGAACAGACATACCTGCATTCGATCGATTTTTACTCTCAATAATCGCTTTAAATTGTTGAATATCAATCTTTTGCCGCCCTACTTCGAGCAGGCTACCTACAATGGCACGCACCATGTTACGTAAAAAACGATCTGCCGAAATGGTAAAAATAAGCTGGTCATTCGTTTGTTGCCATTTTGCAAGTTGGATTGTACAATTATTCGTTTTCACATCGGTGTGCAATTTGCTGAAACTTGTAAAGTCCTGATAATCAAAAAGCACTTGAGATGCACGGTTCATTGCTTCTACATCCAAATCGTGGGTTACGAAATAAGAAAAATCGGTTAAAAAAGGGTTCTTTTTTTGGTGAATGTGGTATTCATACGTTCGTGAAACGGCATCAAAACGAGCGTGAAAGCGTGATGGAACGTCATAAATTTGATGAATCGATATGTCTTTTGATAGAAAGCGGTTTAGCTTGAATATCAGCTTGTTTGTGTCATTTATTGACTGTGATATTTCAAAATGTGCAACAAAAAAACGAGCATGCACACCCGTATCGGTTCTGCCAGCACCCACTACATTTATTTCTTTTTGCAGCAAAGTCGATAATGCCTTGTTTAACTCTTCCTGCACCGTGATGGCATTGGGTTGAATTTGCCAACCATGGTAGCGAGTACCATTATATGATAATTCTATAAAATATCTGATATTCAATTGTTTATGTCGGTTTACCTAAAGTATTTATTTACTTAAAGTATTACTTTAAAGTCTTCGACTTATTTGATGTAAATAGGTGGACAAAATTAAGTTCCTAAGAAAGTATTTCCACTTGTGCGTGAATTTCTTTTGATGCAAAATTAATAAAAATACTTATTTTCTTGAATTTTTTAGTTTAATTTACAGATTACTTAGGTGTTATATTTTTTATAACCTTACATAATTCACTTATAATCAATAATATAAATTAAAATAGAGTATTGATCTTTTAATGTAAGTCTTCGGCATGTTTCAAATAAAATTAAGACCATTATTTTTCCTTATTTAGGAAATATTTTTTTATGTTTGTGCTAGTATTTTGTTTTTATGTATTGTGTTCATAATTAAGGCGATAACAAGACACTTCCGAAAAAAACGCATCATATTAATTAAGGAATGATTAAATATTAAATATTTATATAATTTAGCTCATGAAATTTCCAAAAATAGAATTACACTGGCAAATACTCGTTGCATTAGTAGCTGCTATTTTGTATGGTGTTTATTATACCGAACAAATTGAATATGTTGCTTGGATGGGCGATTTATTCATGAATGGCTTACGGATGATTATTGTGCCCTTGGTGCTGACTTCTATTATTTCGGGAGTTGCGAACATTGGAACAGGTGAAAATTTAGGACGTTTGGGACTCAAAACGATGGGTTATTATTTACTGACTAGTACTTTTGCAATATTGACGGGTTTGTTTTTCGTAAATATTCTTCAACCAGGCGTAGGTGCAGACATTGGATTGGCGCAAAGTGTAGACGGAATAGGCGCATCCAAAGAAACTATCGGACAAACATTACTCAATATTGTCCCAACAAATATTTTTGATGCTTTTGCAAATGGCAAAATGCTTTCAATTATCTTTTTTGCTATTTTATTTGGCTTTTTCATTACGCAAGTTACCGCTAAATCTCGTGAAACAATGACGGATTTCTTTAATTCTGCCTTTGAAGTAATGATGAAAGTAACCATGTTTATTATCAAATTCACGCCTTTCGGTATTTTTGGTTTGGTGGCAAAAGTGATTGCCGAGCAAGCAGGCGATCCTGGGAAATTGGTTGAATTGGCACAAAGCATGGGAGTTTACATGCTGGCTGTTTTGGGTGCATTGGCATTTCACGCATTCATTCTGCTACCAATTTTACTCAAATTCATTGCACGGGTGAGTCCTTGGGCACATTTGCGCTCGATGCGTAATGCTTTACTTACCGCTTTCTCTACATCATCGTCTGGTGCAACACTTTCGCTCACAATGAGTTCGGTTGAAAAGAACAGCGGCGTTTCCAACAAAATATCAAGTTTCACACTTCCGCTCGGTGCAACCATTAATATGGACGGAACGGCTCTGTATGAGTGTGTTGCAGCAATGTTCATCGCACAAGCTTATGGCGTTGAATTGGGCGTTATGGATCAAGCCTTAGTGGTGGTTACTGCACTGCTCGCCTCTATTGGTGCGGCTTCGATCCCAATGGCTGGCTTGGTCATGATCTCTATCGTACTGACAGCCGCTGGCTTACCTCTCGAAGGTATCGGTTTGATTTTGGCAGTGGATCGTATTTTGGACATGTTTCGCACATCGGTAAACGTATGGAGCGACAGTTGTGGTGCTGTAATTATCGCCAAATCAGAAGGCGAAAAGCTGAAAGTATAGGTCTTCGACCTTTTGATGTTGCTTACGCACGAGTGGAAATGCTTTCTTAATCAATGATTTATAAAGAAATAATTAGAAACTTAATTTTGTCCAAATCTTATTAAGGTCTTCGACCTTTTGATGTTGCTTACGCACAAAGATAAAATAAAAAAAAGCCGTTTTTTGATAAACGGCTTTTTTTATGTTCTTTTTGGAAATACTTACCTTCAAAATGAATAACTATTTATTTCTAAGATTTAAGGTTCTTCTATATATACTGAAATGCTATCCTAATTATGAATTTAAAACGTTTATTTTCTAAATCACAATTATAACAGCAATTCAGTATACTATTTTATCGTGGAGATTCGCTTACTTTTAATTCTTCTCAAAGAAAAATATCTCAAATGTTTATTTTCGCTTTGATAGTTGTGTTTTTTATACTATATTTTAGATGATTTTAAGCAACTAACCAATGAATAACAAAAAAATAATACAACAATTAAAAGACTTATTAGCTAGTGATGAGCTAAAACAAACACTACAGGAATTAGCTGAATTAGCTCAAAATTTAGATGACACTTAATTTTACAAATACAGTTGTTATGCAGCGTGGGCGTTTGGTACGCCTAACTTCGGAGGTAGATAATGAAATAATAATCGATGAAACAGCTCGTATGGAGCGTGCTAGGCTTAAGAATGCCTTGTTGAATTTAGTGGATGAACTGTCTGAGTTTTCTGAAATTGATCATACAATATCTGAATTAGACTCTAATACAAAAAAAAACGTAGCGGCAAAGTTCAAGCAAGGAAAATTTACATATGCCGCCTGTGGCGGCTGTGGCGGCTTTTTTTTTTGAGAAATTTGTTTTTTTGTTTATCTTTGGACTTTCGGTTGATAGTTGAAAGCTTGGTGTGCGTGATGCGCGGGGGTAGTTTGAACAACGATGCGGCTAACTGTAGCGTAAGCTATCGCAACGCTAACAGTACAAGCAATCGCAACGATAACCTAGGCTTCCGTGTTGCCTCTGGCTTATAGCTCAAAAAGAAGGATGGATGTCCATTGTTGAACAAACTATCATCCCATTCCCAAGGAATAATTAGTTGGGATAAAATGGAGTGGTTTCGTACCACCTTGAATACCTGTATTAGTAGGACGCATGGATTTGCGTTTCGGAAGTTCAGGTATTCTTTTTTTATTCTCATCTTAGCTATTTCTGTTCTGTTCATAACAACTTATTTTAGCCTTTCCCAAAAAAAAACAAAAATGAAAAAAACAATCCTACTCACCCTATTATTCATAAATACCGCTGTTTTTTCGCAAATACAGATAGATACAAGTTTGGTGTTTTATCCAGAGAATATTATAACGATCACGTTTAATAACAACGATCGGATTAAGGCGGCGTATTATGAATTGGAAGCAGCAAAATATAATTTCAAGCTGTTTGAGAGTGAATACACACAATTCAATCCGTTGATTGTTGCGCCACGAATGACGATGAACTCGGCGGGTGATTACTCGTCGGATGTGATTGCTGGTATGCAAAAAGAATTTTTTAATGGTACGTCAATAAGTACTGCCATCGGGAATAACAATGAATGGGGTAATAATACCGATTGGCGAAATATTAATTTTATTGAAACAGAAATCGGCTTTCCGCTATTTTCATCGTCCCGAACGCTGGAAAGGATCATCAAACGAACTTTTGAGGAAAACGAGCTGTATACCAAGAATTTAGACTATGTAGATGCCGTGCGAACGAACATAAAAGAGGCATTGGAGCAATATTATGATTTAGTGCCTCGAATAAAAATCTACGAATCGCTTAAAACATACCGACAGGAATTGTATAGCTTTTTAGAGAACGATTCGTCGGTGATTTCAAAAACGGACAGAGAACAAATCGAAGGTGAAATTACCATTTTGAACTCAAGTATCACAGGCTGGGAAATAACCCTTTATTCGTTGCAGTTGAAAATGCAATTATTTATGAATGTTGAGAATATAGATTTAGATAAATTGATGAAAATAAAAATCGATTTTTCGGAGTCTAATTATTTTGGTGAATATTATATTACCGAAAATGTGGATACGATATTCAAGAAGGCATTGAAAAATGACACCGAATTTAAAGTTCTTGGTATCATTAAACGAAATGCAGAAGAGAAAAAGCGACTGGCTGAAAAAGGAAAATGGGACATTTACGCTACGGTAGGTGGGCGTTATAATTATTATGATTTATTAGAAAAAGAGCGGCAGGATAATTTTCTAATAGCCGATGCTGGTATTAAAATCAAAATAAACGATAGAAAATCACTCCGAAACACCATTGCAAAGGCAGAGGCTGACATAAAAGCGATAGAATACACCATTATGGATAGGCGAAAACTGATTCAATCGGATATTTTGCAATTAAAAGATGCATTAACCAAGAAAAAAGAACAATTAATCAGCACTTCTGAAAGCTTAATACAATGGGAGAAAATTTATGCTGCAAAGAAAAAACTTTACTTTGAGGGCAGCGAAAGTATTGATAATCTGATGCAAGCATTCCGATCACTTGTTCTCACAAAAACTAGTTTCTTGGAATTAGAAAACAATTATTTGGATAGAATTAGAGATTTGGATTACGTGTGTGGTGAATATTTTACCATCATCAATATTCAAAATTAAAATCTGTTGCGTTTTTAGATGATAATCGCATGAAAAGTCAAATAGTATCGACAATTTCCTTCCCTAGGATCAACAATTTCTTCAGCTAGTATCGACAATTTCCTAGTTCAGATCGAGAATTTCCTAGTTCGGATCAACAATTTCATCACCTAGTATTAACAATTTCCTAGTTCGGATCAACAATTTCATCACCTAGGATCGACAATTTCCTAGATCGGATCAACAATTTCCTTAGCTAGTATCGACAATTTTATCACCTAGGATCAACAATTTCATCATCGCATTAGCAGCATTGTACCTTGTTTGATGTCTTTCGCTCGGTTTTTGAATGTCAATTTGGCGTGCCAGATATACATTCCAGGTGGCATTTGTTCGCCTAAATAAGTTCCGTCCCAGCCTTCTTCGATGTCTTTGGTGGTGAATACTATTTGTCCTTTGCGTGTGTAAATGTGCAATTCGTATGAGAAAATATCACGGTATACGGGTAAAAAATAGTCGTTCACGCCATCGCCATTAGCGGTGAAGGCGGTTGGGAACAGTATGCGTGGTTCGGGCAATACGATTATTGCGTCTTCGATAGAGAAGGTATCCATACAGAAAAAATCTGATGTTGCAATGAGCCTGACCGAGTAAATACCTTCCTTTGCGTAAGTATGGACTGGATTTTCGTCCGTAGAGTAGTTTTTGTCGCCAAATTCCCAAAAATAGCA
>JAOZTL010000181.1 GCA_029942205.1 Bacteroidales bacterium
CCCATAGAGCGATGCGAACGTTCAGAAATAAAGCCAGAAAAAGCAAAACTAGTAGCACGCCGTAGAAAATATTTTCGAGCAACAACACGGTTCGCTGTTCGAGAGTGATAGACAAATCACGGGAAACGTTTATTTCCAAGTTGTCGTGTTGATTGTTGAAACGTTGAATATACTTACGAACTTCGGCAGCGGCGGCAAGCATGTCCTCGCTGTTGGTGTTACTTATCGAGATGCTAGCAGCAATCTCTCCATTGTAAAATATTCTATCTGGGGTTTCCGACCATTTGTCGCTAAGGTCGGCGATGTCGCTTAGTCTAATGACGTTTCCTGAGTTATCGGCACGAATGACTAAATGATGCAAATCATCGGCATAGTATTTCCTATTACTGGCACGGATGAGATATTCTTCGGAGTTGGTTTTCACGCTACCGCCTGTCATTAGGATATTGGTTTGTTTGATGGCATTAGCAACGGCTTCAAAAGTAAGGTTGTAGGCTCTTAAATCTTTTTCACGTAAAGCAATTTCAATTTCCTGTTCGGGAAAACCGCTGAGGGTAATTTGCGAAACATTATCAACATTTCGCAAATCCGTTTCTATTTGGCGGGCATACTGCTTTAAGCTTGTTAGTGGAATATTCTCGCCACTTAGCGTAAAGCTGATGGTTTCTCTAATACTTTCTACTTTAGAAATAATGGCAGGCTCCATGCCTGTGGGGAACGACGGAACTTTATCGACCGCATTTTTCACATCAGCCAAAACAATGTCAATATTTTTTCCTCGAGCGATTTCGATATTTATTAACGCCGAGTTTTCTTTTGAAACCGAAGTGATTCGATCGACTCCAACAATGCCTTTCAAGTTATTTTCTATTTTGAGCACCACGCCTTCCTCCATTTCATTGGGAGATGCACCAGGATAAACAATGCTGATACTGATATTCTTTGCATCGGAAAGTGGCTGGTACGATGAGTTCATCGATAAAGCACCGATAATACCAAAAGAAACAAATACGAGAACAATAATATTTACAGCAACGTGGTATTTAATAAAATATGCAATAATATTTTTCATAAGTAGCGATACAAAATTAATTGAAAACCTTAAGCAGCATCAAGCTGGTCAAAGACCTTTAATAGTGATAGTTTAGCACAAGTATCTAATTCAATTTCAATTTCACTTTCATGCCCTCGTAAGCACCAGGAACGAGTGTCGATAGAAGTTTCATCCCATCGGTAAGACCTTTAACAACGACAGTTTTTTCGTTGAAATGCACAGGAATTATTTTCACGGCAAATAAAACAGAATCCTCGATGGCAAAGAGTTTATTTTTATCGAATAATAATTTCCGATCCACTTCAAAGACATTCGTTTCCGAACGAGCCTGCAAATCCGCTTCTACATACATTCCTTCACGCAAATCGTTGGCTGTAACTTCGACGAATACTCTTACGGTTTGTGTCGTTTGATCTATTTTACCGTTGATACGAACAATTTTAGCTTGCCAGCTTTTGCTTTGTTCCAGATTATTAAGCGTTACAAGGTTGCCGATTTGTAAGAAATCAATAAAGCTGCTATTTATAGCCAATTCCACTTCGTAGGTATTTGAGTTGATGAACTCTCCAAGCTTCTGTCCTTGGCGTATTAGTGAGCCTTGCGTAACCATAGCCTCGGTAAGTACACCGCTGTACGGAGCTTTGATGGTGTATTTTCTCATCCCAATTTCCAGCTTTTGGACTGTATAATATTGTGTATAAATATTTTTTCCTGTGATAAAGAATTTTTCTCTCTCTGAATTAGATTTAGGCAATTTCGCCAGACTCTTATCCATCTCAAATGCCGCAAGGTAATTTTGCCATTTTTCGTATTCTGATGCGAAATCGACTTTAATGTCGGGCATCATTACTATCAAAGCATTGTGAAAACTGCTTTTGACTGCCTGCAAATTGGAAAGAGCTTCGTCGGTATTGATACTCAATAGCGTTTCGCCTTTGGTGAATACCGTGCCTGCCTTGAAATCTTTCCGTAGAATATTCAGAACACCTTGCACTTCCGAATAAATATCAATTTTATTTTTTGCAATTAAGCTACCTGTTGCGTTTATTTCTATTGGGATAGTTCTGTTTTTCACGACAGTAACTACAACCGTTTTACTTACTTTATTTACTTTAGGTTTTTTCTTTTCTTTATTTTTAATAAACAGGATCACTATAAAAACAGAGGCTGCAATAAGGCTTACAGCTATAATAATGGATATGTATTTTTTCATACAATAATTTTAAGTAAGATCTTCGACCAATTTTGATGTTATTTACATGATTCTGTAAGTCTCTGCAATTCAGCAAAATATAGAACGGTATATTTGCTTTCCGATAAATTAGTGATTGCAATAATGTTGCACCAGTGCGTAATATCAAAAAAGAGCAATTAAATTTAGGGCTCAATATAGGATAATATAATGAATGTATGAAATTTTAAATGCAGATACCGAATTGTAAGGATTTACAGAATTGTGTAATATCAAATAGGTAGAAGATCTTAGAGAGGACAAAAGAAATCAAAAATTAAGACTCAGACTTCGTTTGTTTTGATATTTATTGTTGGTCATTTTTTGACAAATGATCAATGTAAAACGTTAAAACATAGCTATATCAATGGTTCGTTAAGTTTATGTATATGTTTGATTTATAGGAAATTGAAAAGCATTGTTTTATTTAAGATAAGTTGTTGAAAATAGGTGTTTTAATTTGTAATTCATATTTCATAATTTAACGAAGTGTTGAAGTATGAGATGGACGAAAAAAAAGAAATTTTATTTGCGTTCCTTAAACGGAAAATCAAATAAAATTTCTTTATAAAATCTACCAATAGCACCGCTATTAAAGAATTTTTTTAAGGAAGTTAAAGGACAAATGAACGAATATAACTGTTATATGTTATTTAATTTGCGTTCCTTAAAATGATTCAAAATCAGAATCATTAGAAATTTTCTCTTTCAAATCAATATCAATACCTTTAGGTTTATTAATGACTTGTGGTTGTGTTCTTTTTTGTTTTTTAGGCGTAAAGGCAGTTTGTTTTAGTTGTACACTCGATTGATCTACATTGAAAAAATTAACCATGTCTTTCAATTGTTCGGCTTGACTAGATAATTCTTCTGTATTTGTGGCTAATTCTTCGCTTGCAGCTGCATTTTGCTGAATAACTTGATTTAGCATTTCAATAGAAGTATTCACTTGTTCTATTCCCGAGGATTGTTCGGTACTTGCAGCCGAAATTTCTTGTACAAGGCTTGATGTATTTTTAATTTCTGGAACAATTTCAGTTAATAATTGCCCTGCTTTTTCGGCAATTGCAACGCCGTCTTTCGATACCACGTCTATTTCGGCGGCGGCTTTTGCACTTCGCTCTGCCAATTTTCTTACTTCGGCAGCAACTACCGCAAACCCTTTACCGTGTTCTCCTGCACGTGCAGCTTCCACAGCAGCATTAAGTGCGAGTATATTGGTTTGAAAAGCAATATCGTTTATAATTTGTATTTTATCGGCAATAAGTTTCATTGCAGTTACCGATTGTTGGCTTGCTTCATTTCCTACCTGAACTCCATGAGCCGATTTGATTGCTATTTTCTCTGTTTGTTGTGCATTATCTGTATTTTGTTGTATGTTGGCATTCATTTCCTCCATCGATGAGGATACTTCTTCGGCAACAGAGGCTTGTTCGGTAGCTCCTTGCGATAATAGTTGAGTGGTTGAGCTCATTTCAAAACTAGCAGCAGCAATATTATCAGCTCCTAAAAGTATGTTTGTAACAATCTGATTCAATTTAGATGACATATTTCTTAATGCTTCTGACAAAATGCCTATTTCGTCTTTTTGATCGACATCTACAGTTGCTGTTAAATCACCGTTTGCAATTGATTTAGCAAAATCAACCCCTAATTTAATTGGATTTACAATTAGCCTAGTTAAAGTAAATGCCAAGATTATCCCCACTATTAATGCGACAACTAAACCTATCAGCATGGTTGTGTTTGCAGCACTTAATAAATCAACCGCTTCTGTTGATATATTTTTTGCATGATCCATCCCTGCATGTGTAATTGTTTGAGATGCTTCTAATACGGTAATTCCTGTTTCTGTTCGGTTTAAGTTAAGTTCTTCTTTTTTCTTCCAAGCAACAAGATATGCTTCCATTATTTTTTTGTATGCTACGGCAGATGTTTCTATGTTGTTTATATTTGTAATATTATCCGAAGATTTAGTGATTTCTCTTAATTGTTTTAATTGGATAGTTAAGTCAAATGCGTTTATTGTATTTTCATACTGTTTTATTTCTCTGGTTGCTTGTGCTTTGAAATTCGTTATCCTTAATTTATTCAGACGGTTTATAATATCATTAATCCAAGTAATTTTATTGTGTCGTTCACGAAGAATGGTAGATGATGCACCTGTGGTTATATTATTATCTAATTTTGTGTTTTGACTTTCTAAGTAGGTAATACAGTTTTGAGAAAACAAAGTTGCAGCATTGTCCATATCGTCTCTTAATTCCTTTAGCTGGCTGTTGGCTTCAACTGTTTGTGTTACCAGTTGCTCGTATGTTGCAACATTATTATCTATTTCTGCTATGGCAATTTTTAGTTTTTCTAAGTGAGTTGATTTTGCAGCTAGCCCCTTTGCGTCTTCAAGGCTTCTTTTTAATGTTTTAATGTAACCCTGTCCTTGTGTTAAATAAAAATTTTCTTCCGTGAAGCTATAGCCTCTAATATCGTACATGGTTAAGAGTATATTTCTTTCCATTTCTACTGCAAATACGGCTTCTGGAACATAATCATTAGCTAATAGTTCTGATTTTTCGGAAACCGTAGACATATTAATAATTGCCAATATACCTAACAAAGAGGCAAGTGCAATCAGTAAGCCAAAACCTACTCCCAGTTTTTGACCCAATTTTAAATCTTTAAATTTCATACGTTTAGTTTTTTGTATTTTTAGCTTCTTTAAGATTAATAATTTCTTCTTCAGAAAAGATTTTGTTAATATCTACTAGCATGTTGAATTTATCTTTATTTTCAATCATGCCTATAATAAATTCACTTTCATATTTTACGCCTATTGATGGTCGGGATTGAATGACAGACTCGTCTAGTTCGATCACTGCACTTACCGCATCCACCAGTGCGCCTACTTTTAGTTGATTGCCTTCGGCTTTTACTTCCAGTACCAGAATGCATGTGCTTTTTGTTATCTCAATTTCACTCATTCCAAATTTCAAACGAGTATCAATTACAGGCAATACCTCGCCTCGCAGATTTATGACACCTTTGACATAATCAGGCATTTGAGGAACTTTAGTTATTTTATACATTTCTAGGATATTTACGACGTTATGTACGCTTAAAGCAAAACTTTCAGCATCCAATTGAAAAGTTAAATATGATTCCATAGTTTGTAGAATTCAAGATTAAGATCTTCGATTTATTTATTTAAAATGATAATACTCCTTAAAAGTAAACAAATATCTTGCAAAATATAAGAGAAAGTAAAATTATTTTTTATGTTATTTAATTATTATTGGGTATTGCAAGTATTGAATTTGTTAAGTTTCTCATTTGAGTTCTATTTTTATTGTTTATTTGATTGTTGATAAAAAATAAACTAAAACATTCTTTATGATCACTTTTAGGTTCTTAAATACCAGTATACTTCTCTGCTTTATCTTGTATCAAAGGAGGTTTTCGTGGTTTGATGACGTGAATTAAATTTAATATACCGTTAATATTATTCATTAAAATATACGGTTTTATTATGTAAGATCAGTTATTTTGTAATAAAAATAACAATAAAATCAAATAGTACTGACAATTTCCTTGCCTAGTATCAACAATAAACTCGTTTAGATCAATAATAAACATGTTCAAATCGACAATTTCCTCGACTAGAATTAACAATTTCCTCACCTAGTATCGATAATTTCTTTGTTCATATCAACAATTTCCTCTCTAAGATCGGGAAAAAATGGTCAGATATTACCTAATTTCTATATAAAGCCAATCGGTTTGTGTAATATTTTCGGTAGATGTTATGGTGCATGAGACGAGATAGGTACCCGTTTGGGTATACCGGTGGGTTGTTTGCGTGCCTGTTTGTCCATCGCCATAGTTCCATGTGATTTTACTAGTATTCATTTCTGTTTGTAAAGCCAAATAAACAGTGTTGGCAACAATCTTTGTGAGCTGTATCTTCAATGTAGGAATCGAGAATGAGATAAATGAGGTTTTGAGCTTATTTCGGTACAAAATAATAGGTGTAGTAGCAGGTAATTTTGTACCTAAAAAGAAGGAAAGCAGGCTAAAAGCATTTTCTGCCATTTGGTTTTGAACTCGGTTCATCTCTATACCAATCTTATTCACCACATCTTTATTGTTCCAGTCTAGTGTACTCCAGTGGGGCAGGAGGGTTTCTTGTACCGCTTGTATTGCGTGGCGTTCAAAGGGGAAAGTGTATTCATGTAATTTATCAAACCGATGATTATATTTATCGTGAATACCATTGGCTACGGCGGCAAGGCTTTGTGCATGAATATTGGTTTCCATGCAATGTGGCGGTTTTTGAGCCGAATCGCTTTCTACACCCAAAATCCAAATGGCTTTATCTTTTGGAATTTCATTAATTTCAT
>JAOZTL010000182.1 GCA_029942205.1 Bacteroidales bacterium
GTAATCCTCGCAAATCCTCGACCACACTAAAATTCTGAGTGCCTGCATTATAGTCTTTTACCGAATATGTTTCAATGTAAGGTATACCTCCTTGTTGAGAAAATATACTTGCCTGAAACACAAACAAAGTGAATATGATAAATGTAATTTTTTTCATTATTTTCTATCCATTCGGTAATTTAAGGTCTTCGACCTCACACTTGAATATCTATTCTTAATAATTAATTAAAGTGTCTTTTTTTATATACAAATACTTAACAATATGCTAGATATATTTTAGAATAATCAAAATAGACGAAGTCTGAAAATCTTATTTTTCATAAATAACTTCTGCTTCCTTATTCAATATCGAATAATAAATATCTACTTGATTCCCGCCTGATTTAAAAATATCAAAGCTATTCTTTTTTACTCCTACCAAATTAATTTCTTCACTATTCAACTTTACTGATCGTAAAACAAAAGCTGAAGACTCTAATTTTATAGATTTTATATCTTTCAGCTCTCCTTTACTCGCTAATATGCCTACAAATACGCCATTATCAGATCCCGATGTTTTTTGTAAACTTCCTCCATTATCGATATATTCGGTATAATTTGCCACGACAAAGAAGCCTCCTCCTATTCGATTCATATCCACAAAATTACCTTTCAATTTTAGAATTGTTTTCCAATTTTCAACTCCTGAAGTTGTCATTTCACTTATTATCAAATCTTCTGTATTTCCAATATTTTTTAAAGGATCAATATTTGTGCCTTTAAAAGCTAAAAATAGTTTTTCGTTCACATTGTCATAAATAGCCGTTCTAAGCACCTCATTATGAGGTAAATCTTTTTTAGCAAGCTTATTTCCCATTTTATCAAATCGATAAAAAATATTGGATGCATTTTCGGCTTTCATAGCATGTACATTTACAAAACAGCCAGTCGTTGTTGCTGTTATACATGTAGGATAGTCGATTCCGCCTGAAGCTGGAATTTCATTATACCACAATACATTTTTACGTTTATCTAAAAATGCAATGTAAGCTATTCCTTTTGTTTCTTTATTTTTCAAAACTCCTGCGATATAAAATTTACCATTTTTGTCTCTTTTAATTGCAGTCGTTTGTTTTTGCCCTATCTCTAACGAATCAAATGGAAGAATGGATACCTCAAATGGTACTAAATCTCCCTCATTATCAAATGTTTTTCCTTTAAAAAAAACAGATTCTTCATAAATAAATCTAATGTACTTACCTAATGACTCTTTTAATTCCTTTTCCAAAAAGCGATTTTCATTATTTGAATAATTCCGAAAACCACTAATACCTGTATAAGATTTAATTACAAATGTATTATATTTTGCTACATCTTTTTCTGTTATTAAGCTTGAAAAATGATTACCCAAACTATCAACATCATCCATTTTTCTTATCAACTCTTGATAATAACGACCTTTTCGTTCGAGCGAATAATACATAGTTGTATCTTGCAAATTATTGATTTTTTTCTGTTGATATGTCAAAAAGTCAATCAATGACTCTTTATACATAAATAAAGAAATAATAAGTGAGCTTGGATCATATTTTCCTATTTTATATACTATTTTTTCATCAACTTTATAGGGCTCTAGCGTATTATCAAATGTTTTCATTCGCTTGAGCTCAGTTATTTCAGCATTTAATTTCTTATTTTTTGCTTCTATCTCATCACGCATATTTTGAATATCCGAATCAAGTACTTTTCTTATTTCTGCAACCCAGCTTCTATAATCCCATACACTAATCTCGTTTTGAAGAAAATCGCTACTCGTAAGTCCATCAAGCCGATAGGTTACAATAGGTATTAAGTTCATCTTTTGACGATATTCATTAATCGGATAATTTGTTATCGAAAGGCTATATTCTTGAAAATAATACAGTGTAGAATCAAAAGTACTAGATAGACTTTCTAATTGATCCAGAAATGTCTGATCTGCCATCATATAGATGTCTTTCAATTTATTATATTTTCTATTTATATCTAAATAAATTTCGACACATTTGTTGTAATTAGAAACACTTTTTTCATAATTATCCGTAATTACAAGAATATTCTCTTCATGTAGTCTATTGTTATCCAATTGTTTATCAATATAAATACTAAGATTCTCTATACTAAGCTTGCTGTCTTGGGTAATACTTTCTACATTTCTGTAGTATTTTTTATTTTTACGAATTTCTTTTTCTGTTAATTTAGATTTAGCTAATCCAAAATAAAGATCTGTATTATAAATAAAAAAATTAACTTCTTCTAATTTAATCAATGGATCATAGTCTTTTGTCCATTTTTGAGAGATTACTCCTAATTGAAAATATGTATTTACATGTAATGGGTCTTTTTTCTGATATTCTTGCAACAAAGAATAAACTTCTTCTGGCTTTTTTGTCAATAATTGTTCATAAATATCTTTATATTTCAATCGCTGTCCTTGTACAGTAAAGGCAACTTGAACCAAAATAAAAATAACGAATATAATTGGAACTATTTTTTTCATATGGATTTAATATTTTAAACGCATCTAACTATTAAAGTCTTCAATATATTTAATATCACTTACGTACTTACTCTATTTGCAAATAATAATTATTATAAAGTGAGCCCTAAATTCTTTTAAATAAGCGTTCATGTGTTCTAAATTTCAATAATTCGTAATTCAACCCTACGGTTTTTTGCTTTATTCTCATCGGTATCGTTAGGATAAATAGGGTCACTCTCGCCATATCCTTTAGCCACCAGCCTACTTTCTACTATTTCTTTTTCTAACAAGAAATCGAGAACAGAAGTTGCACGCAAATTTGATAATTTTAAATTATATGCATCCGATCCAGCATTATCGGTATGGGCTGCTATTTCAATGCGAATTTCAGTATTTTCTTTCATCAATTTTGCTACATACTCTAATTCGCCGAAAGAACTGACTGATAATTCGGCAGAATTTACTTCAAACACAATTGCTTTCAATTCTATTTTTTCGTCTGATTTCAATTTAGTTACTTCTACTTTTATTTTATTAGCTATCGGTTTATTTTCTGTCTCGTTTAAATCTACCGAAGTATTATAAAAAGAATATCCTTTGGCACTCACATTTATATTATATTTTTCTCCTTCTCGAAGCTGAATAACGTATTCTCCTTTTTCGTTTTTACTTGCTTTTACCAGCATTTTCTCGTTGCTGTTTATATTTGTTATCAATATTTCCATTTCGGTACTCGTACTGTCTCCGACAATATCTAGCACCATTTCTCTTTTTTGTGCTTTGATTTCGATGTCTTTCTCAAATTCTGAAAATTGAACAATTCCTCGTAAATCGAAATAAAGAAACGTACTATCATAATAATCTTTACTGACATTTATTCTATATTTTTTACCTATTGGAAGTGCCACAATATAACGTCCATCATATTCTTTGCTTATCACAACATACTCTTTTGTTCCTGTCTCAAAATCAATGACATCTAAGTTTGCTGTCAAAGGTTTAAATATCTCTTCATCAGTAATATTAAAAATAACATTAACTTTAGAATAAAGAGTTACGTTTCGCTCTTTTTCTATACTTTTTCTAATTTTTTCGGCATCATAAGTAAATATCTCATGCGAATAGCCTTCTTTTGATACATCAATTTGATATTTTTTCCCTTTAGGCAAAATAATTTGATATTCTCCCGTTTCGCTGTTATTTTTATATTCATTAATTAAGCGTGCTGTATTCGGATCTACAACTCTTACCGTTGCTGCTATTGCTTCGTTGGTTGCCAAATCGCTTATTTTTCCTTTAAGAATCACCGTTTTCTGGGGGCGATATTGAATCAACAATTCTGCTTTCATTAATGATGTAGGCGATGGATTCTTCCAAATAGAACGAGAAAAATACAATTCATCATCTCCTGAAAAATTTGGTGCTAAATCGTCTTGTTTGGAATTTAATGTATCCATAGGAATTGGAGGATACCATACATTTTGCGCCAAACGCTTGGTATAATAAAGATCAAAATCTTTTTTCTTTTCATCGTCACTTCGTATCGACGAATAAATTAATGTTACATTGTCTTTTGCTATTCGTGGCGATGATTCGCAGGTATTATTTATTGGATTTGGTAATCGATAAGGAGTTTCCCAACCACCAGTATCATTGCGTTCTGCCACAAAAATGGTTTTACAACGTCCTGTTTTATCATCGGAATCGTCATTTTTTCGTGTGAAATATAGACTTTTATCATTGGGAGAAATAGATGGCTGTGCTTCCAAACCTGCAGTGTTTATTGGTGCTCCAAGATTGATAGGTGCTGTCCATACGCCTGCCTGAAAACTAGAAGTATAAATATCAAATTCTTCATTGGCATTAAATTTTGCTCCAAAATAAATGACTGTCCCATCAAAATTAAAACTGACACCGTCTAAGTCAATATTCCCATCTCCAAAATTATTGACCACATTTATAGGCGTTGGAGCAAGCCAGCTATTGTCATCGGCTCGTAAAGACAAATACAGTTTAAATTTTCCATCCTTATTTGACACTAATACCATTTTTCGACCATCCCAACTAATGCAAGAACTTCTTTCCGAAAAATCCTTTTCGTCAATCATATTTCCCGCTGATTGCGCAATTTGTGCACTTATATTTATATTTAAAAATAGAAATAAACTAATCGCAATTAAAATTCTATAAATTTGTTTATTTTTTTGCATAAAGGGAAAATTTAAAAATGACATCATGCTGACACAATGCTTTTATTATAACTTAAGGTCTTTGACCTTATTTAATGTTGCTCACGCAGTTCTATAAGTCTATATTATTCAGAAAAATACAATGAGTTTAGTCTAAAAAGCTAAAAACATATTTATTAATCATACGACAAACTTGTAATCAACTGATTACCAACCTGTTTATTTCAAAATATTCTATAAATTTATTCATTGTATGACTTATTAGACTGGAATTTACAATTAATTAAATAAAAATCAAGTTGTATGTTTTTTGATGATAACTGATTATCTTATTAGATGTTAAAAAAAAATCTTTTCTGTTTGCAAAGATACAAATTTTCTACTTTCAAAAAAAAGTAGATTTTAAGAAAATTGTATTTCTTAAAATCTACTTTTCATTCAAATAGGGATATATACTAAAATGCTCACCTAATTATGAATTTAAAACGTTTCTTTTCTGCCTGTTTTCACTTATAAAAACAAACAAAAAATAATTCATTTTCTAAATCACAATTATAACAGCAATTCAGTATAACAAACGATCCAAATCTCAATAAATTAAGAGACTAAAATCATTTAATCTTAATTTCCTTGATTTCCCTCTATTTGTATAGCTTCAGCAATCTTTTTCAGTCGTTTTCCATTCATAAATCCAACAACAAACATTTCTTGTTTATTTGCCTCTGTATTTCTCCAGCCAGGAACAAATTTATCATTCAATTTATCGGAAAGAGCCTTTGCTTCAGTATATTTACGATGCCCTTTCTGATCTACTACGATTAAATATTTATACCATTTTCCATCTTTTTGCTCTACAATTTCGCTCGTTGGTGTATGTATTTTAGCCAAATTAGCTAGAGGTATTTTTGTTACCGAAGCTTTTATTTGTACAAAATAAACTAAGCCCACTCTTGGATTTGAGTTATTTTGACTATTCCGAGCCGCATCTGCAGCTGCTGCTTGTGCTTTGCGAGCAACATCGTCTATCAGGCTTTGTTTTTTCGCTCTAGCCAAGGCTACATATTTCCCTTTCGGGTATTCTGCCATATAATCATCATAGGCAGCTACCGTATTTTTATTCTTCGTTCGTGTCCAAAGGGCTACTTCGGCTGCTTCGGTATCTTTTTTAGCATCTTGAGCCACATAAAGATCATAAGTATCGTTTAATCGCATGATTGCCTGCTCACCCTCAGATTTCACGGCATTCAGATCATTTTTCAATGTTGTATATTTTATGCCTTTTAGTTCTTTACTTTTCCTGTTTTTGTATGGAACTAATTTTTCATTTGCCCCCTTCTGAATCATCGAGGCATCGTCTCTTATTTCATTTGCCACATTTGCATCTGCTTGATAAATAAAGTCGCAACGATCCAATATTCGTTGATAAACAGCAAATGCATCGGTATATGCTTTATCATAGATTTTCATCTGAGATATTCGATACTCTTTTACTTTTACTGCTTTTCTTTCTGCTTTTTTCTTACCTTTTCTGAAGTATTTATCTATTTTTTTGTCCTGAGCCGCAATATCTTTATTTTTTAAATCGCCTTTTTTATAATAAGCTCGTGCTTTTTCTAATTCTTTTTTCTCTTCTGCTGTAGAAAAATCACTCATTAATGAAAAATAATCTTGAGCAATCATGCTAGGAAAACTAAATACCAATATAAATAATACACTTACTATTATTCTATTTTTCATGTGTTTAATGTTTTGTATGTTATTGAAATTTAATCATTCCCTTGTGTGGAGTGATTAGTTAAGGTCTTCGACCTATTTGATGTTACTTACGCACTCTTACTAATTAAGGTCTTCCGAAAGTTCAATTAAGTAAATGCAACACTTTATTTGCTTATTTATTTTTTCTTTTTTTTCAAAATCTTTCTGCAAAAGCCGATTAGAGGGTTTTGAAAAAAAAGAAAAATATAAAGTCCATTC
>JAOZTL010000183.1 GCA_029942205.1 Bacteroidales bacterium
TTGAAAAATTTAGATACATCATTATTTTCTATATACTGATAGCCTTCATAATATTCAGTAAATCCATTATCCGAAATTGGTAGATCATTCCATTCAAAAACAAGCTGTAAATCGTCTAATTTTTGGCTAAAAATAGTATCGTGCCCAATATAAAATGTTGATCCTAAAGAAGGTGTCGCACCAAATGGCTCAAATGGAAAAGAAGAATCAATTGCTCCATAATCATTCTGCACTCGTAAATCACGTATGCCATTTACACCCGTAGAAATATCTATTTTATCAATAATTAATACTTTATAATAATTATAAAATATTGATTTATCATTATTTAATAAAAATTTACAAATTGGTAGTTTTCTTTCCGAAGCCTCTTCATATTCAGACTCTTGTACGGCATCAATAGATGGATATAAATCACTTATTTCAACAAAAATATCTATTTTATTTATATAATTGCCATCTATATTTTTCTGAATAGTTGTCTGAATATCTTTTTCTGGGACAGTGAACCAAGTCTGCTCACCTGAATCGACATCAATAGTACTGTAAGTTAATGAAAATAAATTATTTACAAATTCATCCATATCATAAACACCGAGTCCTTTGTCTTTAAACACTTTTTCTTTGAATAATTCATGAAATTTATCAAATGAATGATGTTGCAATTCAAGTGTAAATTTGACGGAGCGATCGCCTTCGGTTAGTTTCAAAAAAGAGGATGCCAACGCAAATCCCATTTGATAAAATTCGTCTTCCTTTTCTTCATCATAAATATTTTTATTCAAATCATGATTTAAGAATATATAATCCAAATTGTCTTTTGAAATTCCTTCGGTTTTGGGATCATTAACGATTGCAATAACATTATCTATTATAGTAGACGTTACTACTAGTTCGTCATTTAATTCATAAATCAAATCATTACCGTCTGAATCTTGACCGCCAAGCAATTGAGTTCCTTTATTCAATCGATGAGCAGGAATGCCATCTTGAATGGTAAACGATAAATGTGCACTATCTGGAATTTCATCTTCACGCTTTAGCTTCAATATTTCTTCGTAGAAATAATCTAAATGCCGTTGTGTAAATTTATTTATATCATACTGTGCAGATTTATACATGTGGATAAACGCAACGAAAAGTGCAATGTGAGGCTGTGTATTGCCGCCTTCCATGTACTTTTTTGCATAAAGTCCTGCATTTTCAACAATCAGATCAATGGAAGAAATTACGGAATTAAAAATCGCATATAACTGACCAACTGCCTCTTGTAATAATTCTGTTTTCGATTCACTCGACAATACTCCTTTCTCGCAATGAAAAACTTCTCCTTGCCATTCTTTTATTGAAAAAAAACTATAAAATTTATTTTTCGGTCGTAGTATGCCTTTATTTATTACTAAGTCTTCAAAAGCAATCAACTTAGACAAATGTTTACTAAATTTAGATTCAATAAGCTTTTTTATTTCTAAATTAAACTCTTTTTCATCCGTAGTTGTTTTTTGATGCCAATATTCGACTTGCTCAAAAAGTTCATAAATATATATAATTGCTTTTCGGAGATCAGGCTGTGAACCGATCAAATTTGATGCATATTTATTTTCTAATTGTTTGGTATCCAAAGAGCTAATTTGGACTAAAAAAATCGTAATATCATTTCGGAAAAAAGCAGAACCCGAGCCATCTAAATTATCGTCTAAATTATAGAAATTAATAAACTCCGAAAATTTGATCGAAAAATCAAGAAAATCATTCAACGAACGTTCGTCTACACGAAAATATTCCGAATCCAATTCTTCTAAAACTCTATCTTTATGTTGTAAGCCTATACTGCTCATAGTTGTTTCGAGGGTTATAAATTAGTTCCTTCTGTCAAATAAAATGGATAAACAATGTTTGTTCTTGTATTTGTTGTTCGTATAATATACTGAATATCAATACGAATAACGCCTCGTTCTCGATCATAATCAAAGACAATATCTTCGACACTTATTCGTGTCTCGTAAAGTAATATTGCTTTTCGCATAATATCTTCAATTCTTTTTTCTAAGTCCAAATCAAGGGGTTCAAATAACAATGCCGTCATATCACATCCAAAATCAGGAACAAACAAGCGTTCGCCTTCTTTTGTTGATAATAATACATATAAACTTTCCTCGATGTCTTTTGCTCCTGTTGAGGTAGCTACGCCTGTTCCTTTTCCAAATTCTGGCGGAAAGCTCCATCCTGTTCCTATAAAAGGAATATTTGTTCCATCCATAAAAATTATCCTCCTATTAATACTGTTGGAAAACCTGCTACAACAGTGCCACCGTGTGCTGTTGGATCTCCCATCCGAACAGCGGGTTTGCCGCCAATCAATACGGTCATTGAACCTTTAATTAATGAATCGGGAGGTCCTGTACAAACAGCCATTCCCCCCATTACAGCTGCTGGCAAACCGCCAATAAAAACAGTTACTCCGCCTGGTGGCAGTATGGGCCCTCCCACGTGGGGTATTGGCGGAACGCCTGGAGTTACCATAGGGCATACGTGCATATCATTTATTCTTGCTGCTGGTGGCATATTTTTTCTATTGATTAATTAATTTTCACTAAAGCTCCTTTAATTTCTGTCATTGCACCACCTTTCAGTACTGCTTGACCGCCTGATGAAACCTCGGCTTTTGCATTTCCTTTTGCTGTAAACTGTGCTTTTGCTGTATTTTTAATATTTGCTCCTTTGATATCGACATCCGTTTTAGCATCGATAACCACTTTCATTCCTTTGATTGTTACGTTTTTACTTGCTTCTATTTTTATATCGCCTTTGCCTTTTAATTCGATCAAATTGGATTTCATCGTTACCGTATTTTTCGATTTATCCGTTATCACAATTTCTCCCTTTTTATCATCAATCACTATCGATTGCTTGGCTGGCGTTTCAATTGTTATTATTTTATCTTTATCATCGAATCGCATTTTTAATTTCTCTCGAGTATAAATTCCTTTCTCAATATTCTTTGAATCAGTAGTATAAGGTGGCTTATTCTTTGAACTATGTAAACTACCCAAAATTACTGGAAAACGTGCATCATCATTGAAAAAACCAATAATTACTTCATCACCCACTTCTGGCACAAAATAAACGCCACGTTCTTTACCTGCATCCGCAAATGCTTGACGTGCCCATACATTTGTTTTACTTCCAAACATTGGCAACGATACTTGTATTCGATGCTGTTTGTCAGGATCTTCGTCTATTTTTTTTACCAAACCAACCTGTAAGCCATGTACCGCAGGAATCATTCCAGAAGCTTCTTGCATACCTATTTCAAAACTACTTGTATGCATTTCTGGTGATAAGCCAAACTGAATGTGCGTAAACCAATGCCCACCATACACTTCATGCCGAACTCCCGACACGAAAACTTTTCCATTAAATTTCTTACTTATTCCCTTCAACTCTAGCGTTTCGCCAGGGTTTATTTTTGCAAATCCATTCGATTTCACTCGTCCTACTAGTTTCGACATTTTGCTTTTTAGCATTTTTGCCTTACCCCAACTATCTAACTCATTAGCATCCAATGCTCCAGAATGAACCAAAATGTGTCCATCTTTCTTCATTTTCTTTGCTAAATCGGCTGCTTTCAATGAGCCTATTTCTTCAAAACTCGATGAAGTTGCTTCCTTTTTCTCCATTTCTTGCTTTTTTATATTCCAAGAACTTGCCGTTACTTTTGATAATTGAGAAGCTGCATTTATATCTGCTTCATATTCAAGAATATGCGTTCCATATTCTAACGTAAGAACAGCACCTGCTACTTTAGGCTCTTTTATTATCACTTTATTATCAATTGTAGACACAACTTTCCCATTAAGTTCTGCTCTCGAAACAACAAAATCCCAATCCGTGCTGTCGTATTGCAGTATTTGTGGATGCTCATATTTTGTTGCCTCCACATCCGCAGAAACACCACTATGCCCTTGTATAATTTGCTTTAATATATCCGAGTCTTTCTTTTTTTCAAATATTTCGTTACGATGTTCAACGGTCAGCAACACTGCTTTATCTTTACACTCAATAACTGTGAAAGAACTTCCGCCTCGTATTTTTATTCCATTTTTTACAATAATCCCTTTAAAAATAGACTCTGCTTCAGTATCATAGCCTATTTTTATTTCAATTTCTTCGCCTGGATCTAAATTAGATTCTTCGCTAATTTCAAATTTTTGTAACGAAGGGTCGCCATCCAAAAAATAAATAGCTGCATAAGAAATACGATTCAAATCTTTTCGTACATCTAAGGAACTTGCCTGAAAATTTCCTGGCAATTATTTTCCTTTTACAAAAATTTTAACATTGATTAACCCTGATGGCTTTGGACTATGCATTTATCTTATTTTTATTGATGTTTTTTATTTTTCTAATGGCGGCAAAATAATTTGTTCACCAGCTTTTAATTTTCTAAAACTATCCAATTTGTTCATTCGTGCTACTTCGATATACAAAGTCGGATCTCCATAAATCTCATTACAAATCATCGGTAATCGATCTCCTTCTTTTATCGTTATAATATGCGATAAGTCAGGCGAACTTTTGTTTTCACTCGCCAAACGTGCTTTTACATCCACTACCTCCAAAAAAGAAACCGTTGCCCTTGCTTTGAGCGGCTTTCCTATCCATGAAAAAGCAGTATAATTAAATGCTAAACTTGCAATTTGTCCTTTAAAAGTAAAATCTCCCCACGCCAACCGTACATAATTTGGTCGATGAATCGATCCATTAAAATCAATAATATGCTTCTTAAAAGTCTTTATATCATCATTTACCGAATATTTTTCTTTATCTCCGTCAGCCACAATCGTTTGATCGAAAATAAGTTCAAAACTTAATTTTTCGGGTTTCGAATAAGAATATTTATTCTCGCCTCCTGATGAACCTATCGCTTGCTGCTCATCAAAATTTATATCATAATCGTGCTGTATATTTACAGGATTGTAACGTACAGTATACTCTCCTATTTTATCAGCATCAGCAAACGTATTTTTTTTATACGAAATGATTTTTAGCTTATCACTTGTTTTCTTCTTGGCCATAAATCAATTAGATTAACGCTCCTTTATTTTACTCAACTGATCCATTATCATAAAAACACATTCATCAATAATTTGAGTTTTCATTTCGATCAATTGCTTGGCTGTATCACCAGAATTAGCTCCTTTTCCTGCCAATTTATCTCCATTGTCAATAGTCGTTTTTATCACTAATTCTTTTATTTCTATCGGCATATTCTATCCAATTTAAACATTTAATGCATCATTAAAATCATTTTTTGCTTTTATTTAAGTTCTTTTGTTTTTCGCATTTTAAATAACGAATCCACATCCATTTTTTTAGCACCTTTCGTGTTTAGTTGAATAAAATAACTATACCTAAGTTCCAATGTTTCTATTACATATTGAGATTTCATCGAATCTAATCCACTAAAATCAATACTTACAGGATAGGCCTGAAAAAATAACCAACTAATTAATGGCTTGCCTCTATCTTTTCCTTCCGTATTCAATACGGTAACCAAAACGGGAATATGTGTCGATTCTTTACGATAAAGAGTCGTTTCAAACCAACTTACCAATTTAGAACTATACGTAAATCCTCTTTTTAATAGCAAATTATCAAATTTTCTACCTGTCATCATGCCACGAGGCTGACCGATAAAACCAAGTTCGGCATATTCTTCAATATCCAAACTAGCTTTTATTCCACTCACTTCCATAAAAGAAGATTCGGATGGACCAACAAAATTTTTCTTGCTTTGTTTGTCTTCAAACAAAAAATCTACTTTGAAATGAAACCCTGGTAATGGATAATTATCTAAATCGTATGTTCCCATATTTTCTAATTAAGCACTTCGTGCTATTTATTAAGATCAGTCCTTCATGCTATTTATAGTTAATCATGTACTTATATAATGTTAATTAAAATCAACAATTGACAAACAAGCAAATATAATTATACTGAGTCCTTCCTTTTTTCTTCCGAAAAAAGGAAGGAGGCTGAGTATAAAACATTTAACTATGAGGAAAATTATCCACCTGGTGTTACTACGATATTTTCACATACAACTGTTATTTTCTCAATAGAAACTTCACTTGCACTTGAATTCATATCAGGCATTTCCCACTTACTTACCCAAGCATTCTGCAATTCCCATGAAATTACTGCTTCAGATACTTCATTTTTCAACACAATCGTTACAGTATCTCTATACTCTTCACGCTCTGTTGCTACAGTATCATGCCAAGTCTGAAAATCTTCGTCATCTTCAAATATTGCTTTTGTAAAAACAATATCATCAAATTTCTGTAAACCTGGACGCTTCGTTGGATAAAAAAATTCACTTTTACCATCACGGTACTCTATTGGTTCTATCGTTGAATTAAGTCCGCTAACTTCAGAACAAATAATCGATCCGTTTGCGGCTTCTTCCCAGCTAACTTCAAAATGAAATTTACCAACAGGATATACTACTTCATCTGCCATAATATATTATTTTTTTATGTTCTACATTTATTTTATTTTATTTTATTATCATTATTTATTCTTCACCACCTGCGCCTCCGGCTGCTTTGTGGCTGAATTTAATGATAATA
>JAOZTL010000184.1 GCA_029942205.1 Bacteroidales bacterium
TTAGTAAACTTAAGATATGCGGCATAAATACTAACTAGAAAGATGTCTAATAAAACAAAATAGCCCATCACTCGATAGGCGGTATTGCTGATTGGTTTTGAGCTTTAGTCCATTGCTGTTTGGCATATCTTAATATTCGAGCCGATAAGGCTTCAAACACTTTGTCGATATGCATTTCTCCACCAATGTATCCTTTTTTCTTATCATACGCCACTTGCGTTGTACCTTGAATAGTATATTTTTTCCCATTTTCGAGCAAAATCAACTTCATAGTTTGTGGACTAACATCGCTCAAGCACGCATTTCGATATATAATCAACACTTCGGCATAGCCATTGGTATCCAAATCGGTAATGGATACAGGCATTTCACAAAACCCCAGCATATTATCCAACATGCAGCCTTGCTGAAAATCTTTCACTTTACGCACCAATACGTACTCTTTGTATTCTTTCTTGTAATGAGACACAAATAAACCTTTGTTCGTAACGAGCTCACCGAATACAGAGTCTTCTTCCTCTGTGGTTACAACTGATAAAATGAGCAAATTTTCGCCATTTTCATCCAACCAGCGGCGCGCTTCTATAATATCGCCTTTGCTTAAGGTATCAGGAATTGCTTTTACTTCGATAGGTAATGAGCGTAACTTTTGTTTTCGTTCTGTTTTGTTTACTTCATTATTTTTTTTGTTTTTAGGTTCTTCAGCTGCTTCTTGGCAAGCTCCTAGCAATAAAATAATCGAAAAAATACTCCAAATTATTCTCTTTTTCATGGATCTAAGTGTTGTAAGTTGTTGTAATTTAACTGCGTCTTGTATCGAACAATTAATTATTCTTAATAAATTTTTCTTTGAGATTTTTTTTTGTTTCGAGACTTACGATGGAAAATCCAATGGTTTTTTATATTATTGTACCTTAAAAAAATAAGTAACCAATACGAAACTCATGGATATTACATTCTATTCTCTTTTGGAACAAAATTACTCAAAATATACAGAAAAAACCTTATTTCATAGAAGATTTAAACACGATGCTATCAAAAAACTTATCAAAAGCTTATCCAGCAACGATTTTTATGCAGTAAAAGAGCTTGGTCGGTCGGTTGAAAATAGAGCAATATACCACATTCGATTCGGGCATGGCACTACGACGATTCTACTTTGGTCGCAAATGCACGGCAATGAGCCTACTGCCACGCAAGCATTGTTTGATTTATTTCATTTTTTCGATTCGGATGATTTTACCAAAGAAAAGGCAGAAATACTTGCTCAATTGACAATACATGTTATTCCGATGCTTAATCCCGATGGTGCAGAACGCTTTCAGCGTCGGAATGCCTTAGGTATCGATCCAAACCGTGATGCACAACAGCTACAAGCTCCCGAAACACGATTACTCAAAAAATTACGTGATCGCATACAAGCCGATTTTGGTTTCAATCTGCACGATCAAACGGCTTATTATACGGCAGGCAATACGCCTAATCCAGCTACGATTTCTTTTCTGGCACCAGCATCAGACATCGCCAAAACAATCACGCCCACTCGTAAAGATGCCATGCAACTAATCGCTCAACTAAACGACTTGTTGCAAGAGTTTATTCCCAACCACGTAGCAAAATACGATGACACGTTTTCACCTCGCTCTTTTGGCGATAACATGCAAGCTTGGGGGACACGCACTATTTTAGTCGAATCGGGTGCTTACCCAAATGACCAAGAAAGACAACTGACACGCAAAATGAATTTTCTGCTTATAATGGCTGCATTCCAGTCTATTGCCCGAAAGGATTATAAAAATTACAACACCGACCAGTATTTTGCAATCCCCGATAATCAGAAAGAAAAATTATTTGATCGGCTTATTCGTAATGCTACTATCGAATATCAAGGGTCTAGTTATCAAACCGACATTGGTATTAACCAACACGAAATAGACAGCTCCGATCATAAAACATTCACGCTACAAAGCGAAGTGATGGATATTGGTGATTTATCCATGTATCATGGCTATGAGGAAATAGATGCGACTGGGATGAAACTGGTAGGCAAACTTGAGCTAGGAAAAAAGGCTAATTTCAAATTAATAAGTCTTCGACCTACTTGATGCTATTTATAAAAAAAAGAAACAGTGAAGATCCGTTTTCCAATAAATAATAAAATAAAACAAAAAAATCATGACAAACACCAAACGAGCACCAAGTTTATTAGAATCCTTAATCCCGATCGTTGTACTGATCGCATTGCTAACCTTCAACGTCATGTTCTGGGGGGATGATACGCTGGGCGGCTCTAATCAAATGGCTTTGTTGCTTGCTGCGACCGTTGCTTCACTCATTGCGTATCGTCTGAGTATCAAGTGGGAATCGGTGCGAGACAACATAGTCAAGACGATAAGCTCGTCGATGGCCTCGATCTTGATTCTGCTGTTAATCGGATCGTTATCGGGTACGTGGCTCATTAGTGGAGTTGTGCCTGCCATGATTTATTACGGTTTGGATATTCTGCACCCTAGCATTTTTCTATTTGCAACGGTCATTATTAGTGCCCTTATTTCGTTAGCCACAGGTAGCTCGTGGTCTACGGTGGCCACTATTGGCGTTGCTCTAATAGGCATAGGAAAAGCGATCGGTATCGACGAAGCGATTGTAGCGGGTGCGATTCTTTCGGGAGCTTATTTTGGGGACAAAATGTCGCCGTTATCCGACACCACCAACTTGGCACCAGCCATGGCAGGCACCGACCTGTTTACGCACATTCGCTACATGGCTTACACCACCATTCCATCCATCAGCATTACACTTATTATCTTTTTTGTGATGGGTTTTACGTATGATTTTTCGGCAACATCAACCGATGTAGAAACATTACAGGCAACCATCGCTGCTAATTTTAATATTTCTCCGTGGCTGTTTCTTGTTCCAGTGGCTCTTATTTATATCATCATTAAAAAAGTGCCACCACTGCCTGCGCTGATGGCTGGTATTCTTTTAGGTGGATTATTTGCCGTCATTTTCCAACCACACATCATCGAGACGATAGCTTCGGTAGGTGATAATTATTACAAAGCATCTTACATTGCCGTGATGCAAGCAATGTTTGGCGATATAAGTATTGTTACCAACCACATAGAGATAGATAAATTATTCTCCACAGGCGGCATGGCTGGCATGTTGGGAACGATTTGGCTTATTTTATCGGCAATGGTTTTTGGTGGCGTGATGGAATCCAGCGGCATGTTGTTGAAAATCACACAATCGATTATTCGTTTTGCTCGTTCTACAGGTTCTTTGGTTGCTTCTACGGCAGGCACTTGCGTGTTTTTTAATCTTACAGCATCCGATCAATATATCTCTATCGTTGTGCCTGGTCGCATGTACGCCGATACGTATCGTGAACGAGGTCTCAAACCCGAAGTACTGAGCCGAACACTCGAAGATGCAGGTACAGTTACTTCGGTTCTTATCCCATGGAATACTTGCGGGGCTACGCAGGCCAAAGTATTGGGTGTATCTACTTTGAGCTATTTACCATACGCTTTTTTTAATATTATTAGTCCTTTCATGACTGTCTTATTTGCTTATATGAATATCAAAATCCGACGATTTGTGGATGATAAAGTAAAAAAGAATAAAGAGGATGCAGCAAATTAATTTTTATCTCGTCTTTGTTATAGGTCTTTGCCTTTTTAATATGCTTACGCATCTGGCACGAAGACATTAATCAAACAACAAATATTAATTAAATTCATTAAAAAAGGTCAAAAACCTTACTAAACACACAAACACATGAAAACAAAAATTTTATCATTAATCGCCTTAATCATTGTTTCGGGCTTCACAACATTTGCGATACTAAGCTTTGATAATGTGGACAGTAGCCAGCAACTGAATGAAGATCGTAAATTACCTACTTTCGAGAATATTAGTTTAAGCATACACGCCGATGTGCATTTGATGCAAGGTGAAAAGCAACTAGTGAGAATAGAGGCTAGCGACAAAACCCTTAAATTGATAAAAACAGAAGTTAATGGAAAGACATTAAACATTTCGTTTAATAAAAATTTTGTTTCTAATACGGGTAAAATCACAATTTATATCACCATCCCCAAAATAGAGGCTTTGCGTGTAACAGGCTCGGGCAATATAACTGCCGACAAAGCTATCACTAGCAACGAAATGGACATGGTAGTTACAGGAAGTGGCGACATAGAGCTTGCCAAACTGCAATGCAAAGAACTGAATGCCATGATCTCGGGTAGTGGAGATATTAACATCAACGACGGACAGATTACCAACGAACTAGAAGTAGCAGTAACAGGATCAGGTGATGCTGATTTTGAAAATATCCCGACCAAAGAGGCAGATATTAGCATTACTGGCTCAGGAACTGTGAAAGTGAATACCTCAGAAAAATTGAACATACAAATCACTGGTAGCGGCGATGTTTACTACAAAGGAGCAGGTACTATAAATGTAGATATTACTGGCTCAGGTAAAGCGAGAAAATTATAAAGCTCTTCAGGTCTTCGACCTTTTTGATGTTGTTTACGCAAGATGTTCACAAAGTTATTTTTTATAATCGGTGAACATCTGTGTAATCGACTAAATCTGTGTCCCAATAAAAACAAAACATGCGTAGACTAGCATTCGTAAATTTATTCTAAACCAAAAAACCGATAGCAATAGCAACAAACAAAATCATCCATGTATATTTATTAAGGAACAAATCTGCCCAACTGAGCTTACTCACCGTTGATTTTTGTCCCATTTCTTCTTCTGCCTTTTCTGTTGCTTTTTGAAAAGTACTATCCCAGTTTTCCTTAATAAAATCATCTTTAATACTAGGAACTTTTTTTTGAACTCGTACAATTCCTTTTATTGCATTATTTATTGACCCAATCCAACTAGAACTACGTTTATCTGGTTGTGATTTTCCACTTAATAACATGAATCATCAACACCTTCAAATAGCTTAGGATAGATTTTCGATCTTTATTTGCCATATCGGGATGGGTGATAGCTGGTCTTAAAAACTTCTTCCCAAGCTAATTTTTCTACACTACTTGCTGCTTTAACAAATATACTTGCTTGATCTTTGGCATCTTCCCACGCAGCATCCCATTCTGCTTTTATGGATTCTTCGTTTAGGCAATCATTATATTCCAAGTCTTCTTCTACCTCGGTGCGAAGTCTACAAATCTTTTCCCACTGTTCTTGGGTTTGATAATCATCTGACAAAGAAATAAGAAGAACATTTTCCATTAAATGATACAAGTGTGTAGCCAATTCTAGTTCAGCCCCAGCAATACTATTTTCATAATGTAGTTTCAACGCTTTGCCCAGCTCTTCCATATTGCCTTCTTCGTAAGTACGCAGCAGCTCACGGGCAACGGTAGTATCGCTTTCGAGTATTAAACTTTCCCAATTTCTATTTATTGGCTTTTCCATTAGGTCTTTTTCTGCATTTGGTTGGCAATCATGTGTCGAAAAAACAAATATACTCTTTTTTTGAGAATTAAAGGATTCCTAGTAATTTTATTTTTCGTAAGGTCTGTGTCCTAATAAAAAAAAACAAATCTATATCGTCCTCATCTTATTTTATTTTTCTATATTTGCAGCTATTCTTATTTAATCTAAATAAGAATGATTTAGCGTTTAATCAAAAAAAAATAAAGAACATGGCATATACATTAGATCAAGCACTAGCTGCATTGGCTCAAGTATCCTATCCCGACACAGGAAAGGATTTGGTAGCCCTTAACATGATCGAAGCACTAAAAATAGAAGGAAACAAGCTAAGTTTCTCTATCATACTACCTAGTGCCAACAGCCCTTTCAAAAAATCACTAGAAAGAGCCTGTACCGATTCCATCAAACAAAATATGGGCGATGATGTGGAAATAAGCATCCAAATCGTGTCGAAAGTTCCTGTGGGACGTTTAAATACCAACGAGGCACACAAGAAAGTACTGCCAGGCGTAAAAAACATTATTGCCGTAGCATCGGGCAAAGGCGGCGTGGGTAAATCTACGATTGCTACCAACTTGGCTATCGGATTGGCAAAGACAGGCGCATCGGTAGGTTTGTTGGATGCAGATATTTTTGGTCCTTCGCAACCCAAAATGTTTGGCGTAGAAGGTGTAGCACCATCAGTAAAGAAAATAGATGGCAAGGATGTCATCATCCCAACAGAAAAATTTGGGATCAAGATGCTTTCTATCGGATTTTTTATTCGCAAAGAAGATGCACTTATCTGGCGTGGGGCAATGGCTACCAGCGCATTGAAGCAGTTAATCAACGATGCTGCTTGGGGCGAACTGGATTACATGGTTTTGGATTTGCCTCCAGGGACAAGTGATATTCACCTTACCATCGTTCAAGAACTACCTGTTACGGGCGCAATCATCGTGAGTACACCACAGGACGTGGCTATTGCCGATGCTATCAAAGGAATTGGTATGTTTCAGGCCGAAAAAATCGAAGTGCCTATCCTTGGTTTAATCGAGAATATGGCATGGTTTACTCCCGATGAATTACCTAACAATAAGTATTATTTATTTGGCAAAGACGGAGTAAAAAAATTAGCTGAAGAGAAAAATATGCCATTATTGGT
>JAOZTL010000185.1 GCA_029942205.1 Bacteroidales bacterium
ATTAGATTTCGTCTGTTTTTATATTTATTTTTTGGATAATTTGTCAATAAGAATCAGTAAATCACGCCCAAACACGTACATTATGTCAAATAACATGATAAATAGTTAAAACATAGCTGTGTAATGTGCAAAAATAATAAAATAGACGAAGTCTGAAACTCATTGAATAAGAGAAATTAATTCATTTTATTTATAATTTACTATTTATTTCTAATAAATTACTCAATATAAGTAACGTTAAAATTTAAAAACTATGAAAAAAATTGCAATTATCATTTCATTCGTATTATTGGCGGCTGGAGCACAAGCACAAGACTATAACACAGGAATTGGGCTTCGTGGTGGCTTGTCTAATGGTTTGACAATAAAGCACTTTATCAAAAGCAATACTGCGGTAGAAGGTATTCTAACTTCGCGTTGGAACGGTTTTAATATTACAGGTCTATACGAGCTTCATCAACAAGCTTTTAGTACACCAGGCTTAAATTTTTACTATGGAATAGGTGGGCATATTGGTTCTTGGAATGACGACAAACAAGATCCGACTATTACTGGTACACAAACAGTTATCGGTGTGGATGGGATTATTGGTTTGGAGTATAATTTTGCCGAAGTTCCTTTTAATATAAGTCTCGACTGGAAACCAGCATTCAATCTTGTTGGCTATAGCAATTTCTGGGGTGATGAGCTTGCTCTCTCTATACGATTTATATTTTAATACTTGTACAATATTAATTAAATCAAGTGTTTATAAGCAAAAAGTAGAGATTTTTTTTTTAATTAAGTCTAGTAACGATTAAAAAAGATCTTACGACTTAGTACTTTCTACTTTTTACTTTAAAATTTTTCTTAATTACTCTAATTTTCAATAAATTACAACTTCATATAAATAAAATAAGGTCTTTTTATTTCATCTGAAAAAATGCAATTAATTGTTTTAATTTTTCAGAATCTCTCATTATTTTTTGAATTTTCATATTTATTTTTTCAACTTCAGTTACATTTGATTGCAATGTTTTATTCAATTGCTGTATAGACGAATTAACTTGCTGTGCTCCTTCTGATTGCGTAGAACTTGCTTGAGATATTTGCCGTACCATTTCGGTTGTTTCATGCGAATCGTCAATAATTTTATTCAAAACGTCTCCTGCTTCTGTCGAAATACCAGTTACTTTTTTCGATAATTGTCCTATTTCCAGTGCAGCAACATTACTTTTTTCAGATAATTTTTTTATCTCACTTGCTACCACTCCAAAGCCTTTACCAGCTTCGCCTGCACGTGCTGCTTCGATAGCTGCATTTATAGATAAAATATCTGTTCTTGAAGCAATATCATTAATAATTATCGTTTTTTCGCCAACTTCCTGCATAGAATCTATCGAAAGCAAGGTCGTTTTATTTCCTTCTACTATTTCTTGCCCAAATCGCTCTATTGCAGATTCTGCTTGCTTGGCATTTTCTGAATTTCTTTGGATATTAGCTGTAATATCTTCCATCGAAGTTGAGATTTCTTCGGTCGTTACGCTTTGTTCTGAGGCAATAGAGCCAAGGTTTTGAGTTATTAAATTCAACTCATTACTTAATTCAAGTAAATTCGTACTAGAGTCATTTATTTCGTGCACAATCGAATTTAATGTTATCGACAAATCATTAACCGAATTGGCCAAAATCCCTATTTCATCATCTCTCTGTGTATATTTTTCTGCAATTTCTCCTTTTATATCTCCTTTTGCCATTATGGATACGGCTTCTACCATTTCTTTTAAGGGTGTTTTAATCATGCGTGCTGCAATTGATATAGCAACGGCAACCATCGCTATTCCTACAAAAGTAGCTGGTATGGGGGTATAGCCATCTAAAATAACTCGTGCATTAATATTGATTGTTGCCAAAACAATCGTTATTGCCCAAATAATACTAATTTGTCGGAAAACAGTTCTTTTGAAAAGTAAACGAAACAAAATATAAATTGTAGGTATTGTTATAAGTAATAAAATGGCTGAATGAAGCAATAATTCTTTCATCTAATTTAATTTAAATTATAAGTGACAAATGTTTATTTATATAAATAAATATTTTTCTTTTATTTATTCTAAGAACACAACAATATAAATAGCAAAACTTTGTTTTTTAATTTTATTGAATTATGCTAAAAATTAATTAATTCAGCTTCATTCCTATTTCAATCTTATCGGTAAGCGTAGATTCTGCTTTTAGAATCTTCTGCAAATATTTTTTTGTTTTTGTTGCTATCGTATCATTTCCGATACTCAATGCATAATCAAGAATTTCGAGAGCAAGTAACCATTCATTTTCAGTTTCTTGAATAAAAATATCCCAAATTTCATCTAAAGACAAATCACTAGACTTTTTCTTTCTCAAAAATCGTACCTGATGATACAAAAAGTGTACTTTTTTTGCTTGTTTTGTTGCAACAACATTTAGCCTAGTGTCCACAGAGCAGTATTTTCGAGCATAAGCATCATTATCTGCTGTTCCATAAAATACCGATTCTATTTTTTCACCAACAATTAAATCAAATACGGATTCTTTTTCATCCAATAAGCGTTTCAATCCATGGAGTACAGAGGCTTGATACAAGCGAATCAAAATTAATTTACCATCTTTAGTAATCGTTTTTTTCAATTCGCCTTCTACTTTTATTCCTGATTCAAATTCAAAAGAATAGTGTCCATTCTCTTGATATTGAAGCAATTCAGCTTCATTATGATCTTCAAGTGCTTTTTGTACATTTTTTAATTTTCCGATAGGCGAAGCAATTCCTTTCATATAATATCGTCTTGAATAACCAATTAGTTCGGTATAATTAAAACTAAGGCTAGCTGCTCCCACAATATTCAAATATTCTATTTGGTTATCTTCAATAATGCAGTTTTTGAATATTCCACTAATCTGAATTCCAGAACTAAACACGCAAGTAGCAGTATCATTGAGTTTAATTGCTTCTTGTAAACCAAATAATCCGCCACGATAAGAGGCTGTCGTTCGTTCAAAAGCAACTAATTCGATCAAAAAATCACTAATTTCGGATACGCCAAAAAGCTTTTTATTCGCCCATCCATTGGCAGTAAAGTTAGGAAGCATTTCTACTACGGTAGCCTGTTTCAATAACTCAACTGTTTGATTAGCACCAGTAAGTAGGCTTGCTCCTATCGCTTTCCATTTTCCTTTTTCGTGTATTACTGCAAATTCAATGGCTCGATAATAAATATTTTTCAGCTTCTCCCATTCCGAATACTCATTTTTGTTTAATAAGTCTACCAAATTTTCTTTTGCTTGTCTGAATATAGATTTATTCACAAATTGTCTGGATTTCAAACTTTCCACCTTACATTCTGCCTCTTCTATTTCCAAATCATGTTTATTTACAAACACGACACTTGCCAAATTTCCTATTTGCACTAAAAAATTGGCATAATCAACATGTACAATAAATGGAATCCGTCCAGCTATTTGGTGCATTAATGCAAAATTCTCTTGTTTTTCCAAATCGTGCCATTGTGGCATTTCTGCCGAAATTGCGATTACTCGATAAGCCAAAAATTGCAATTGTACCCGCAAAGGAATGTAGCCAAATACAAATACGGCACGCCAACCAAAATTTCGTAATTTCTGATTAAGTCCGTATAAACTAGGAATATACTCAATTCCTATTCCTGTTTGATCTAAATAATCAAGATAAGCATCAGGTAAACTATTCTTAAGAATATGTATATTCCGTTTCATCCAATACCTCCATACCGAGTGATCCCTAGCACTATACTCGGTGTATGATTTTTGGATAACCAAGTCTTCCAAATGTGATGGTAATGTCTGAAATGAAGTATTCATTTTAATCTAAGTAGACAGATAAAACTAATCATATATTAAAACTATTGTAATCTATTAATTACAATAATTTAATACAAGTACGTAAGCAACATCAAAAAGTCAAAGACTTTAATTCGATTTTATTGGAGGATGATTTTTCACGAAATCTACAATGTCATACGGATTATCGGTAATAAATAATAAATCTTGATACTCTCGCCCCCAAGCCAATTGTCGTAATAATGGGTAAATCATAGTATTTATTTCATACCGTTTTCTTCCCAAAAAGACCATTGGACTAAAATAATTAAATGTTCCGTAATGGTTCTGCGTGGCATCCATAAATATCTCCTGCGAAGTTCCAGCACTACCTGGTGCATAAATCACACCAAATAAACTTATAGCCAACAAAGTATCTTCACGAATACTGTTAGAAAAATATTTTGCAATTTTTAAAGCAAACAGATTACTCGGTTCGTGTCCATAAAACCAGGTCGGAATCGCCAAACTATCCATTCCATTAGGGTATTTTTCAAGCACTTCTTTTGCCAAATCGGCATAAGCATCATCGCTGTAATGTGGGCTATCTTTCAATAATTCGACGGCATAATTCAAATCATTCACCGTGTAATCAGCCATATAAGCTCCTAAATTAGCGGCTTCCATTATTCCTGGTCCTCCGCCCGAAACAACATAATAGCCGTTTTGGGTAAGCAATTGCGCCGTAAGTGCCACTTTATAATAAAACGTGTCTGACCGCAGCACACCATGCCCTCCCATTACGCCAATACATTTTCGATTGGTCATTCCTTTTTCGTCAAATTCTAAAAAATCGGAAATAGCATCATCGATAGCGTGATCGTGAATACGTTGGTACAAGGCTTCATTAAGAGTATTCTTGTGCTTATTTGTTTCAAAGTGGGTATAAATCTCCAAATCAACACTTTTATTTTTTACGTTTGGACTTTCGGTCATCAATTCTTGCCACGTATAAAAATCGTTTCTATATGGATTGTACGGAATATCAGTAATATACGGAAATATAAAAGCTCCTTTTCTGCGCACAATCAGCTCGTCATCCAAAGATAATTGGCAGCCCATAAAAGTGACATTTTCTATTTTTATGTTTTTCCAATCAATATTTTCGTTTTCTAAATCAAGATCTTGCACATAACAATCAACTAATTTTTTATATTTATTGACATGCTGTATTAATTCGCCTATTTCGTTTAATGCTGTTTGCCGTTTTTTATTCATAATTTTTGTTGTCTGATTTTTTTTATAAAATATTCAACAACTGTTCTTTTATTTTTTCCAATTCGTCTTTCATCTGAACTACTTTTTTTTGTATTTCAGCATGATTCGCTTTAGATCCGATGGTGTTTATTTCACGTCCTATTTCTTGAGAAATAAATCCCAATTTTTTACCCGCAGCTTGAGTAGTATCACAGGTTTCTTCAAAATAAGCACAATGATTGACCAATCGCACTTTTTCTTCTGTAATGTCTAATTTTTCGATATAAAAAATAATTTCTTGCTCAAATCGATTTTCATCCATCGATTTTTTATTGACATATTCTTCCAAATTATTGTGCATTCGTGTACGAATGGTCTCGATACGTTTTGTTTCGTAAGGAACTATTTCTACCAAATACGAACGTATTAATTCTATTCTTCTTCGCAAATCTTTTTCGAGTGCAGCACCTTCTTGCGCTCTAAAGCTCATTAATTCTTCGATTGCTTTTTGGCTAGTTTCTAGTACCAATTCCCATTCTTTTTTGTCTAATTCTGGACGTTCAGTTTTCATGACATCAGGAATACGCATAATGGTTTGCAACATTTGCTCATTACCAATGGTGTAATCCATTTCCTCGGCAATCTGCTGCAATTGGCGATAATATTCTCTTACTGCTGCTCCATTTATTTTTGATTTTTTATCAGCATCATTTCCTTCTATCCATAAAGATAGTTCTATTTTTCCACGAACCATTTTTTTTGAAATGATTTGTCTCAATATCAATTCTTTTTCCTTATAAATGGCTGGCAAGCGGAGCGAAATATCAGCTTGCTTGCTATTCAGACTTCGTGTTTCAACACTTATTTTTTTCCCTTCGTATTCGGCTTGAGCTTTACCAAAGCCTGTCATTGAGTATAGCATATTTTTTTATTTCAATTTACAATATTTGATTATTAACAAATATTACTCAAGTAAGATTTCGATCTATTTATTTTTGGACAATTCTTAACAAAACAACGATAAAGTAAGTATTTCATATTAAATTATTGGTATTACATACCAACATATAATAATTCATTAAAATACAGTTATCTAAATAATCCAAAATAATAAAATAGACGAAGTCTAAAAATTTCAGTAAATTTACAAAAAAAAACTTATGAATCGTTACTTTATCTTTAGCTTTTTATTTTTTTTTATTTCCATAGGCATTTATGCCCAAAAATAAGAAACGCCTCATGCAAATAATTCGTCGCTCGATAGCATCCAAATCGTATCGATGCGCCCATGGAAACAGCTACCTACTTCATTAACAAAGCACAACAAGAATTTACACTTTATTTTAGCAACTAAAGAGTCCAGTACAAAAAGACCTGTCAGGTTTGGTTTAGCAAAAAGTAATTATTTTAAATAACTTATTTATAGTTAATTAACAAAACCTGACAGTTCTGATATTTGCAAAATGAACCTTTTTAGATTGGACTCATTAGTTATACCAATTTAATATCAAAATACCCGAAATAAATTCAAAATATTTTTTTGT
>JAOZTL010000186.1 GCA_029942205.1 Bacteroidales bacterium
TTATCAAAAACAAGAGCAGATAAATTTACAAGAGAATAAGACTTATAAAATTGATTTACCAAAATCAAATGTTTTGCAATTTATAACAGAAGACGGATCAAAAATTTCGGTACGTCCTTCAGGGACAGAACCGAAAATTAAATTTTATATTAGTGTTAATGATAAATTGGAATCAAAGGCAAATTTTTTGACTGTTGAAAATAATTTGAACACGCGAATAAGTGAAATTACTGCCGATTTGGGTGTATCTTGATGAAAACGAATTATGAATAAAAAGGTTATCATAATCATTTTAAGCTCATTACTTGCTATTCTGGTTTATTATCAATATTTTTATAATCCGTATAGTTTTGATTCAGAAGTGGATTTTGCAATAAGCGATACATCTCTTATAAGTAAAGTAATAATAGAAAAAGGCGAAGATAAAATTACGATAGAGCGAAAAGAAACAGGTTGGATGATTAATCAATTTTTTGAAGCACGAAACGGAAGTATTAAGAATTTGATGAAAACATTGATGTTTTTACAAGTAAAATCATCTGCACCTCGCTTGAAAATTAATGATTTAATTCAGCAGTTAGAGCAAAATGGAACAAAGGTAGACGTATTTGCTGGACGTAAATTATTGAAAACATTTTATGTTGGTAAATACTCATCCAGTCATGCAGCTACTTATTTGATGCTGGCAGGAAGTGAAAAACCAATGCTTGTATATTTTCCTGGAATATCTAATAATTTGAATGCTCGATTTGTTGCGAAAGAATTATTTTGGAAAAATAAAACTGTGTTTGCTTATAAACCAATGGATATTCAGGAAGTAGTATTTTTAAATTATGAAGATTCTTTACAGTCATTTGTAATAAAAAAAACGGATAGTATCTTTTTGATGAAAGATATTGAGAATAAGAATATCAAACAGCATAAAATCACACAATATTTGACTTATTTTATTCATTTAGAATATGAAAAAATTGCTCCATTCTCGAAACATCAAAAAGATTCGATACTTGGAACGAAAGCGATAAATAGAATAAAAATTGTTGATACAGAGCAAAATATAAAAGAAATAAGTTGTTTTTCGTTGATTTCTGCTTCAGGAAAAGAGGATTTAGATCGTTTGTATGCTTATTATCATAACGATAATGAATTTTTGGAAATTAAATATTATGTTTTTGATCCAATATTTAAAACTAAAAAATATTTTTTAACTGATTAATAAGTAATTAAAAAAAAAACAACAAGGATATGCATTATTTATTGAAAAAAAATATAAATTTTACTTACTTTGCCAATTCATAAAGTAGCAAATAAAATTATCGCACTATTGAGTATCGTCAAATTTTGGATATTTAATAGTCTGAAATTAATATAAAATGCGTGAATGTGATTTTGCGAATTATGATTAATGTGTTTTTTAATTAAATTTTATCTTATTATTAATTTAATTTATACCTGAAAGTATGAAATTTGTAGTATCCAGTAGCGAATTATTAAGCCATTTGCAAGCTATTAGTAAAGTCATTAGTAGCAAAAATACCTTACCTATTTTAGATAATTTTTTGTTTCATCTAAGTGATAATGAGCTGACTATAACAGCATCAGATCTTGAAACAACATTGATAACTAACCTTGTTCTTGAAAATACAGAAGGAGAAGGAAAAATAGCTATTGAAGCCAAAAGACTTGCAGATACCCTAAAAGAATTTTCGGATCAGCCATTAACTTTTGATGTTGATTTGGAAGATACGATGTCGGTAAATATTATTACTGAGACAGGAAAATTTAGTTTCATAGGTCAAGATGCCGATGAATTTCCTCAATTACCAACTGTTGAGTCTGATTTAAGTTCGATAAAAGTTAGTTCAAATTTGTTGCTTACTGGTATAAGTAAAGCATTATTTGCAACGGCCGACGACGAATTACGCCCAGTAATGAATGGAATTTATGTGGAAATGACAGAAGAGTATCTTTCGTTCGTGGCATCGGATGCACATAAATTAGTGAAATATAAACGTAATGATGTTCGCTCAGAAAACGAATCAACATTTATTCTTCCTAAAAAGCCTGCTTCATTGTTGAAATCTATTTTGGGAAAAAATAACGATGAAATTACTCTTGCTTTTGATTCTAAAAATGCTTATTTTACATTGCCTAAATATAAATTGATTTGCCGACTTGTTGAAGGAAAATATCCTAATTATAATACAGTTATTCCTCAAGACAATCCTCATAAATTAATTGTTGATCGCTTAGATTTTTATAATACAGTAAAAAGAGTACAAGTTTTTTCCAATCAAGCAAGTAATCTTGTTAAATTAAGATTAACTTCTGATCAAGTTATTATATCAGCTCAAGATATTGATTTTTCCATTTCGGCTTATGAAAAAATTAATTGTCAGTATGATGGTGAAGAAATGGAAATTGGTTTTAAATCCGCATTTTTGTTAGAAATTCTAAATAATTTATCCTCAGCAGAAGTGGTGGTTGAATTAGGAGATGCAGCAAGAGCAGGGATTTTATTACCACTCGAAAAAGAATCGGATGCAGAAGAAGAATTGATGCTACTTATGCCTATGATGATAAATTCATAATAAGATAATGAAGTACTAAAACAAAAAGCCTATAAGTTTTATTTACTTAATGGGCTTTTTTTGTTACAATAAGTAGCATTTGATCAAATTGAAAAATGATCTAAAAAAACTGATTTTATGAAAAAAATAAATTTCTATAAAAATAGCTTATTTGTAATTGCTTTATTTATAACTAATTGGATGGCAGCCCAAATTTCGGACGAATCTGCTTTAGAGAAATATGAAAGAGGAGAATATCATGAATCATTAAAGGAATATTTAGAATTAAGTAGAAGATATGCGGTTACTTATGTTTATAATCATAATATAGCACGCTGTTATTTGAATTTGAATTTGGATCGTTCTATGGCTATTCCTTATCTTAAAAAAGCAATGTTGGACGAAAAAGCATCAGACTCTATATATTTATTTTTAGGAAAAGCATATTTTTATGGACTTAAATTTGATTCTGCACTTATTTATTTTGATAAATATAGAGAACTTTCTCGAAAACCCGAAACAAAAAAAGAAGTAGAACGGTTTATTGAAATGACAAATAATGCAAAAGAATTAGTACAATATCCTGTGGATGTGAAATTTGAAAACTTAGGAAGACGTATCAATACTACTGATGCTGAATTGACTCCAAGAGTCTCTAATACAGAGGATTTACTTGTTTTTAGCTCAAAACATTACGAAAGTTATAATATTTATGTCAGCAAACGAAAACTAGATACCGATGTTTGGATGAAACCAAAGTCGGCAGGAGCAGGCATAAATACTTACGAAAATGAAATATTGGCAGGTGCAATGCCTGATGCTCACACCATATTTATTCATCATTTGGAGCATGATGCGATGCAGAATATTTTAATAAGTAAACGAGAAAATTCTAAATATAAGGAAACTAGCATGCTTAATAATGAAATTCTAGCGGGGCGTGAGGAAGGAGCATGTCTGTCTGCCAAAGGCGACACCTTATTTTTTGCGAGTAATCGTGCTGGAGGTTATGGCGACTTTGATCTATATTATTCATTAAAATTGCCAAATGGAAAATGGGGCAAACCTCATAATTTGGGACCTACAATAAATACACCTTATGCCGAAAATTACCCTAATTTATCGCTAGATGGCACTACGCTTTATTTTGCTTCGTCGGGACATAATAGCATGGGAGGCTACGATGTTTTTGCAACATATTGGAATATAAAGAATTACGAATGGAGCATACCCGATAATTTGGGTTACCCGATAAATGATGTATACGATAATACGAATATTGCCTTTGTTGATGATGCAAGATATGCTTATCTTTCTGCTATACGACAAGGAGGCGTTGGCGATTATGATATTTATAAATTGATATTTAACGACGTTGATCCTCAGTTTCTTATACTAAAAGGAACAGTGGCGGTGGCAGACCCTAGTGGTGTAATTCCTCTAAAAGAGGTGGACGATGATATTAGTATTACAGTTTACGATACTGAATTAGATGAAATTCATGGACGTTATGCTTTTAACAAAAAAAATGCATCTTATGTTATTTCCTTAGAACCAGGATCTTATGAGTTATTAGTCGAAGGGGATTCGTATATTACGTATCGAAAATTCATTAGAATTAAAGAAAAACAGTACAGTATTCAAAAAAGAGTAATAAATATTTATTTACAGAAAAAACAATAATTATTGTGATTTACACGAAAAAATGTATTTCATTATAAATATTCATATAAATACGTAAGCAACATTAAATAATAGGTCGATGACCTTAAATATTTTTACAAATGAATTTAAATCTAAAAAAAAGTATTGCTTTTTTTGATTTAGAAACAACAGGAATTAATGTTTCTAAAGATCGAATAGTGGAAATTTCTATTCTGAAAATTCGACCTGATGGCGAAGAAGAAGTTAAGACAATGAAAATAAATCCAACAATTCCTATTCCTGCCATTACGACTAAAATCCATGGCATTTCAGATAAGGATGTGAAAGATGCGCCTACATTTGCAGAGGTAGCTAAAGATATTGTTGCATTTTTAGAGAATTGTGATCTTGCAGGATATAATTCAAATAAATTTGATATTCCGTTATTAGTCGAAGAGTTTTTGAGAGCAGAAGTTGATTTTGAAGTGAAAAAACGAAATTTTATTGATGTACAAGTCATTTATCATAAGAAAGAACAACGAACATTAACTGCTGCTTATAAGTTTTATTGTGGAAAAAGTCTAGAGAATGCTCATTCAGCAGAGGCAGATACTTATGCTACTTATGAAGTACTTAAAGCTCAGTTAGATAAATATGATGACTTGAAAAATGAAATAGAATCCTTATCTAAATTCTCGTCTCATACAAAAAATGCAGATTTTGCGGGGAGAGTTATTTTCAATTCAAAAAATGAAGAGGTTTTTAATTTTGGGAAACATAGAGGCAAATTAGTCGAAGATGTTTTTAAGAAAGAACCTGGTTTTTATACATGGATGATGAATAGTGATTTTCCTAATTATACTAAAAAAGTAATAACAGCAATAAAATTGCGAGGGGCATTTTCAAATAGTAAAATATCTTAAATAAAACATTATGAAACTTATATGAGGAAGTTATTTCTGAACGATTCCTTAGAATAATTAATTCCTCTACATAAGAAAATGATTAAATTTCAGCAACTTATAAAAAAAATTGACAATGAAAATAATAGCAATTGGACGAAATTATATCGAACATGCAAAAGAATTGAATAACCCTGTACCGAAAGAACCAATGTTTTTTACGAAACCAGATACGGCAATATTGAGGAATAATGCGGCTTTTTATTATCCAGATTTCTCTAAAAATATACATTATGAAGCTGAAATTGTACTTAGAATATCAAAAGTAGGAAAAAATATTGAAGAGAAATTTGCAAATAGATATTACGATCAATTAGGTATTGGGATTGACTTTACAGCAAGAGATTTACAGGATATTTGTAAAGCAAAAGGAAAACCATGGGAAATAGCGAAAGCTTTTGACGGTTCTGCTCCTTTAGGAACTTTTTTGTCTAAATCTAAATTCGACAAAATGGACGATATTAATTTTTCGTTAGATATTAATGATCAGAGAGTTCAGACAGGAAATACGAAAGATATGATATTTTCATTTGATGAGTTAATTGCTTATGTTTCTAAATTTTTCACCTTGAAAATAGGCGACTTTATTTTTACAGGAACGCCCGCAGGAGTAGGAGCAATTAATGTAGGTGATAGATTAAAAGCATCAATAGAGGGAGAGTTGTTACTTGATTTTGAAATAAAGTAATTATTATTTTTTTGTATTGTTATATTTTTTATGGATAATTTCTTGTATTTCAAGAGCATTAACTAAATCTATTTGATTTTTATCTTTAGAATTGTTCAATAAATCTACGGCTATATTTATATTTATATTTGCATTAGTATAATTTTTTGAAAAATACTGAGTGATTGAAAGTTCAAAATGTGCTGCTGCTAATATATTTATGTCTAAATTTTCTATTCCTTTATAGATCATTAAGCATTGTTTGTGATGTTCTTCAGATTTATTATATTCTTTGTTTTTTCTATAACAAATAGCCAGATCATTTATAGACTGAGCAAGTTCTTTTGATTTTTTCGGAAGAATATTATTCTGAATATCAAAAGCTTTCTTTACATACAGGAGTTCATTGGATTTATGTCTTAATTTTTCGTAAATAATTGAAATTTCAGTATAATAAATTGCTAAATTAGAATGGTTTTCAGGTAATAAATTTTTGAAAATACCGATTGATAATTTTTTCAGGTTAAGTGCTTTATTTAGATTGTCTGTTTTTAGATAGAATTCGCTTAAGTCCTTTGATAATCTGGCTACTTGTAGACTATTGTGATTTTTGAAATTATAAATAAAGCGTTTTATATGCGGCTCGCTTAGTTTTTTTTCATTAATTGGAATATTTGGTGATTGCAGCTTTTTAGTAAAACTACGAAATAATTGAGAACAATTTTTTGGTTTTATATTAAATTGAT
>JAOZTL010000187.1 GCA_029942205.1 Bacteroidales bacterium
TCTAAAAATGATTTATTTTTTGTTTTATTGATGCACAAAATTCTTGCATAGCCTATGCTACTGAATAATTTTGTAAAGAAGATAAAGCAAAAAAGAAACATTTTATTTTTATAATTATTGCAGTATTTTAGGAACATAAATTAAATAAACTATAATAGTTAGGCAAACTTGCTTTGTTCTTTAACGACTTAAAAAATCTACCAATAGCACCGCTATTAACGGATTTTTTTAAGGAAGTTAAAGGACAAATGAACGAGTATAACTGTTATATGTTATTTAATTTGCGTCTCCTTAGTATAGATTTACTTTTCGATAAATCATTCATTGTAATGATTTTATACGAGTGCGTAAGCAATCTCAAAATAAGGTGAATACCTTAAATCCATACGACGAACTTTAGAAACACAAATGTCTAAAAAAGAATTAGTAGCATTAATAAAAAAAGCAAAAGATAAAGGAGTTGCTGATTTTACTAAAGAACCTGAGATAGTTGAATATGCAATAAAAATGGGATATACAACCGATGAGCTGCTAACTGTTAGTGCAAGTGAAATAGGCAACAAATTGATTTATTTTCATACGCATGATTACAATCATGTAAAATCAAAATTTATTGACCCCATTAAAATCCCGTATTCCAGCAAAATATTTTATCTCCAAAAAGTGAAATATAATGGACGCTGGGTGGCAATCAAACGAATAAAAACAAAATTTCTGCAAGCTCCTCACTATCAGGATTTATTATTCGATGAATTTAAACAGATTTTTTATTTTGAACATCCGAATATTGTAAAAATATACGGAAAAGGAATTGATGAATTTGGTCCTTATTATTATATGGAATATATTGATGGCAAACCACTTTCGTCATTTATTACAGCCAAAGGAGTAAAAAATAAAGACTTACTTCAGAAGTTTGCCAATGAAATATTGCAAGCAATAAATTACTTGCACGACAAAGGTTTAGCACATCAAAACCTGAATCCTGACAATATTTTTGTAACCAATAGTCAGCAACAAATAAAAATTATTGATTCGGGAATAGGCGAACGCCATGCGCAGGAGAAATTTGAAAGTACTGTTTTTGTTGCACCCGAACAGAAAGTAAAAAAAATTAGCGACCACCGAGTTGATATTTATGCCTTTGGCTGCATGTTGTTGAAAATGATTTCGGGCAAAACGAACAAACAGAACAATATGCTTGCTCCTCGCACCATGAATATTATTCATAAAGCAAGTAAAATAAATCCCGACGACAGGTATCAAACGAGTAAAGACATAGGCAGCGATTTGCGCTTATTGACAAGTAAAGATTTCATTCTTCGTAAAATTCGCAATAAAAGTTTATATCCACTGTTCTGGATTATTCCTACACTCGTATTTATTATTGGCACATGGGCTTTCTTTGATTTTCCGACTTCATTGAACGAAGTAAAAACAGAAAAAGTAGAAATGACCTATGATGATTTTAGTACATTCGGTATGATTAAGCAAATTGATTTTACTGGTTTTTTCTACAACGAGAAAAAGAAACTTCAACTTTATGAAATAAAGCGCATCAATCGAGAAAAAATTCGATTCAAATACATTTTATTTGATTCGGGCGATGCACATTGGAAAAAATTTGGCGAAATAAACATCAATAGTAATGGGAAAGTAATGGTCGAATTTGAAACCCTTGGCACTGCTATTTTATTTATCGATAATTTGTCGGTTTATATTATTTCATCAGAAAACCCCGATAACTGGAATTTTGAAGCCGAACGCCCCATTGTTTTGAAAAAATAAGATCTTCGATGGGAACTCTGATAGCCCAAAAAGTCTGCTGAGGGTAAAACTTACTCGGATTATACTCCAAAGTCAGAAAAAGCATTTCTATACTAAAAACAAATATTTTTGTCGTTAAATTTGGCTTTTTACTACTCTTGAACGTAAATTAAATAACAAATTATAGCTTATTTAATTTATGTTCGTTTATTCAGATGCGCCATTTGACTGCTTTTTTATTTCAGCTGAAAAAAATGGCATTACAACGGACAGGTCGGTAGTAGAAACGAAGCTCTATTCTTTAGCTTCAAATTCTTGCACGACACTTTTGTACGCATTAAGTGTGTCAAAATGACGCACAAAATGCATTGGCAACAAATTTGCTTCTTTCTTAAATCGCAAAAAAAACAAGAAATAAAAATTTCTCATCATGAGCAATAAGAAAGATATAAAACAAGAAAAAGAGACTCTTAGCCAAGAACAGGAGCTAAACGAGCCAAAAGATCAAAAAGAAACTGCTGAAAACTTGTCGGAAAATACTGACAATAAATCCGAAGAAACCAAGGAAGAGACTGAAAAAATAGCAGAAGAAACCAAAGTGGAAGAACCGATAGACGAATTGGCAGGAATGACAAAAAAATATACCGAAATGAACGATAAATATTTACGTCTTTCGGCAGAGTTTGATAATTATCGCAAACGTACACTTAAAGAACGTATGGAGTTGATAAAATCGGCAGGAGAGGATATTTTGATTAATATTTTGCCTGTAAAAGATAACTTTGAACGTGCACTTGTTTCGCTCGAAACGGCTAAAGATCCCAAAGCTATTAAGGAGGGTATTGAATTGATTTATACCAATTTGGTCGATTTTTTGTCGCAGCGTGGTATCAAAGAAATAGAGGCAAAAGAAAAAGAATTTGATACGGATCTGCACGAAGCGGTTACGAAAATTCCTGCTCCGAGCAAAAAGCTAAAAGGCAAGAATATAGACGTTATCGAAAAAGGGTATTTGCTGCACGAGAAAGTTATTCGTTTTGCAAAAGTTGTCGTAGGAGAATAAGATCTTCTATAAGAACGCAAATTAAATAAAGCAGTACATTAGTGATTGCACAAAATAAAATAAATCATGGCAAAAAGAGATTATTACGAAGTACTTGGTGTTTCTAAAGATGCAGGCAAAGACGAAATAAAAAAGGCTTATCGTAAAAAAGCATTAAAATTTCATCCCGATAAAAACCCAGACAACAGCGAAGCAGAAGAAAACTTCAAAGAAGCAGCTGAAGCATACGAAGTATTGAGTAATGAGAACAAACGTAGCCGATACGATCAATTTGGACATGCAGGCATGAGCGGTGCGTCTGGTGGTGGCGGTGGTATGAATATGGATGACATATTCTCGCACTTTGGAGACATCTTTGGTGGTGGTTTTAGTGGTTTTGGCGGCGGCTTTGGTGGCAGCAGGCAGCGAGGACGACGTGTAAGCAAAGGCACAAACTTGCGTGTACGAGTAAAATTGACACTTTCGGAAATTGCCAATGGTGTAGAGAAAAAAATAAAAGTAAACAAGCATGTTGCTTGTGATCAATGTAATGGTACGGGAGCAGAGCATGGTTCGGCTTCGGAAACTTGCCATACTTGCCACGGACAAGGCGTGGTAACCAAAATTGCAAACACCCTGCTCGGACAAATGCAAACTTCTGCCACTTGCCCTACGTGCAGTGGAGAGGGTAAAATTATCAAGAATAAATGTAGAGCATGTGCTGGAGATGGTGTGGTACGTGAAGAAGAAATTATTAAAATAAATATTCCTGCTGGTGTGGCCGAAGGCATGCAATTATCCATGCAAGGAAAAGGAAATGCTGCCAAACGTGGAGGTATCAATGGCGATTTGATTATTTTGGTAGAAGAAGAGCCACACGCAGAATTGACACGACATGACAACGATTTGTTATACAACCTGAATATTAGTATTGCTGATGCCATACTGGGTGCACCTGCTGAAATACCTACTATAGAAGGAAAAGTGAAAGTGAAAATTGATGCTGGAACACAATCGGGTAAAATTCTTCGCCTCCGAGGAAAAGGTATTCCTGATGTGGAAGGTTACGGAAAAGGCGATTTATTAGTGAAAATAAACGTATGGATTCCTCAATCGATCAACAAAGAAGAAAAGAAAATCGTTGAGAAATTAAAACTGTCTACTAATTTCAACCCTTCGGAAAGTGCCGATAAAAGTTTCTTTAACAAAGTAAGAGATTTTTTTGAATAAAACGTTTCTAAGATTTGGACAAAATTAATCACACCGTTATTTTTTGATAAGTTACTGATTATGAAAGTTTTTATACAAATGAGTAAGCAACATCAAAAAGGTAGAAGATCTTAATGTTTGTTAATATTCACACGCATAATATACACCAGGAAGGCATCGAAATTCAAAATTTGATGCCTTCCTTGGATATAAAGCTGAATGCAGAGCACTTGTATTCTATCGGCATTCATCCATGGTATGCCAATGCAGAAAGCTATGCGCAAGAATTGGAGCAGCTCGCTCACTTGGCAGCATTGCCGCAAGTAAAAGCAATCGGAGAAATCGGCATGGATCGTGTGCGAGGCGAAAGTCTCGATTTTCAAAGTATGGTATTTCGCCAACAAATAGAAATTGCTTATCAATACAAAAAGCCAATCATCGTGCATGTCGTGCATTATTTGGATGAGTTAATTGCTATCAAAAAAGATTATGCTAAACACACAGAGGCTTGGGTGTTGCATGCTTTTCAGGGCAATAAACAAAGCATGCAGCAACTTTGTAGACAAGGTTTTGTACTTTCGTTTGGTTACGAAGCATTGCAAAAAAATAAAACCATCGAAGCGTTTCGTGAAATTGCCCTCGATTCGTTTTTCTTGGAAACAGACAATTCTGCTATTCCAATAGAAAAGGTGTATGAAAAAGCAGCACAAATAAAAAACATCAGCCAGCCCGATTTGCAGAAAATACAAATGAACAATTACATGTCTTATTTTTCATAAGCAATGGATGCACTGTGGAATAGCAGAACCGAACTATTATTAGGGAAAGATAATACCGAAAAATTGCACCAGTCGCATGTGCTCGTTGTGGGATTGGGCGGTGTGGGAGCTTATGCTGCCGAGGCTTTGGTACGGGCAGGCATTGGGCAAATTAGTATTTTGGATAGCGATGTGGTTACACAAACCAACCGAAACCGACAACTGATAGCTTTGGAAAGCACACAAGATCAAGCCAAAACAAAGGTGCTCAAGCAGCGCTTATTGGATATTAATCCTGAACTAAATGTACACACTTATTCTCGTTATATAAGTTATGATGATCCGCTCGATTTCCTTGACCAACCAATAGATTACGTCGTGGATGCCATCGATACACTTACCCCTAAAGTGTATTTAATTCAAGAATTAACGGCTCGCAATATTCCTTTTGTTAGTTCGATGGGATCTGGCGGAAAACTAGACCCTACAATGATTAGGGTCGATTATTTGTCTAAAACATTTAATTGCGGTCTTGCACGCTACATGCGTAAGCGATTGCGAAAATACGGAGTGAGCGAAAAGTTTACTGTTGTGTTTTCGCCCGAAACAAAACGCCAGAGCAGTACCGAAATCGTGGACGAACAAAATAAAAAAAGTAACTCTGGCACTATTTCCTACATGCCTGCCATGTTTGGGCTGTATGCCGCTTCGGTGGTTATTCGCCAGCTGACAGGCATGTAAGGTCTTCAATCTTTTTGATGTTGCCTAACGCACTGGTCTAAAAGCATTAGAATAAATGATTTATCGAAAACCTTAGAAAGACAAAATTAATAGAAAAAAATAGACTCCTTTTTGTCTATTATACCTCTTTTTCCCATCGATATGTTTATTTTGAGCTTGAGTGAACTCACTGAGCTTTGTTGCACTATTTCTTTTTTTTCGGCAAAAAATACAAAGGAGACTATAAAACCCCTCTAAGATATTGTCGTATTTTTAATTTTCGTTTATTGAACGATGGTTTCATTTTATTGAACTATTATTCGTACATTTGTTGCTGGAGATTAAAAAACACTTTGTGTTATTGGATGTTGCTTACAAAACACTTCGTTAAATTATGAAATATGAATTACAAATTAAAGCACAGATTTTCAACGACTTATCTTAAATAACGCTTTCCAATTTCCTGTAAATCAAACATATACAGAAACTTAACGAACCATTATTACATAAATTGTAAAAAAAACATCCATAAAAAGAATTAAAAGAAAAAGGAATAATTTAAAAATAAACTATGCCACTAAGCTGGAACGAAATAAAACCGAGAGCAATAAAATTCTCTAAAGAATGGGAAAGTGCAGAAAAAGAAAATGCAGATTCTCAGTCTTTTTGGGTAGATTTTTTTAATGTGTTTGGGATAAGCCAACGCAGGGTAAGCACTTTTGAACACTCTGTAAAAAAACTTGGCAACAAAGACGGACGAATTGATTTGTTTTGGAAAGGGCGATTAATAATTGAACACAAATCCAAAGGACGAAATTTAGATAAGGCATTTCAGCAGGCAATAGATTATTTTCCAGGGCTGAAAGAGGCTGAATTACCAAAATATATTCTGGTTTCCGATTTTGAAAATTTTAGATTATACGATTTAGACGAAAATACACAGCATAATTTTTTGCTTTCCGAGTTGCATAAAAATATTAATCTTTTTGGATTTATTGCTGGTTATCAAAAACAAATTATCCGTGAAGAAGACCCGATAAATATAAAAGCGGCTGAAAAAATGGGCAAACTTC
>JAOZTL010000188.1:0-4196 GCA_029942205.1 Bacteroidales bacterium
AAACATACCTAAGCAAATAAAACAATTAAACCAATTTTTTAGCGATGAAAAATGGGATGATTTACGTACGGTAGCACATTCTATAAAATCAACATTTGGTTATTTAGGCACTGAAGATTGTAAAGAAAAATCATTATTCATTGAAAACCAATCAGGGAATACTACTGATTATGATGATATTAAAAAATCAATAGAATTTATAAGTTTAAATTGGGAAAATGCTAAACTCGAAATCGAAAATATTTTACATAATTAAAGTGATTTAAATTTAAGCGATCCTTGTACTAATGAATAATTCTACCATTTGACAAAAAAAATCAATCATTTTTTGCTACTTTATTCCGTTGTATTGATACAAACATCAATAAAACAGCGAGTAATAAAGAAAAGATACTTATAGCAAAAACTCCTGAATAATCTATAATTTCATACAAAAAAACACCTACTATTGGAAAAAGAATTCCTCTAACGCCTGTTAATCCTAAATGAATAGACTGATAATCTGCCACTTCGTTGTCTTCACAAAAATAAGCAGAACCAATAAACCAAAGTAAACCCATGGTTGCAGTGAAAAGACCATAAAAAATATACGAAATTATTAAGGTGTAATAAACGTCAATATTTAAAAATTCAAAATGTACTGGAATATATTCTGTTAAAGCCATGAAAAATAAATGTAGTGCCATAAAGGAAAATGTATACATCGCAAATTTCCTTGGGTCAATTTTACCTATTAATTTACCAAAAAAAGGTAACAGAAAAATTGCAAATGTATTGTATGAATTTTTATAAAAAGCAATACTTGAGTAATTTAGATGTAAATTTTTCTCGAAAAAAATGGTAATTATCGCAAACGTAGCCATCCAAGCAAACCCGTAAAGTATAAAGCCTAATTCAAAATCACGAAATGGTTTATTTTGCCGCAAAATATCAAATAAACGAATATTAGAGTCCCTAATAGAGTGCCAAATACTCTTTTCGATAAGAATTTGTGTATCTGCTACAAAATCTATTTTTGATAATATTACCATTGAACTAAAAGATAAAATTCCAAGTATTGGATAGACATAAGTAAATGCATAGTTATCATAATCGAGTAATAAACCAAATAAGAAAGTGGAAATAAGCATGAATACTTTCTGAGCAGTAGTCGAATAGCCAAATAATTTTCCAAAATTACTATGCGAATATTTACTTTTCAAAAATAAATTTATTGTTGGCAATACTACTGGCTGGGCTAGGTAATAAATTAAGAAAATAAGTAAAAAAAGAATTTGATAAAATCCAGAATTATTCACTTCAAGTACATTCTCTGGGAAAAAGAATAAAAATAATAACGGAAAACGTGTTATGAAACCTACGTATCGCAGCATTTTTTTCTTCTTTGCAATACGTTTCAATAGTTCATTGAATAAAACAGAAAATAATAGCACTAAAACTGCTGTTTGAAACAAAAAACTTAATTGATAATTACTTGCTAATAAACCTTTTATCATCACAAATTCATTCAGTGCCAAAACACCTAAAACAATGCCATCAATCACGGAATAGCCTGTATGCAGCAAAAAAGTTTTACGTTCGCTTACCGACAATTCTCGTAAAATTTTCTTCATATTTCTTCTTTTCTTTGAATAAAACTGACTGCAAACATACATTCTTTTTTAATATTTACTTCTGTTTTTTGCACAAAAAAAAAGGTGAAAAATAATTTTCCTCATCTTTTTTTCTAATTCCAGATTTCGTCTGTTTTATTATTTTCACTCATCTACATAGCTATGTTTTAACGACTTATAGCACTGCTTGATATAATTGGACGTATTTAGGCATAACTTACTGATCTACATTGACAATTTGTCGGAAAATATCAAAACAAACAACGTCTGAATTCTAATGGATTTAATTTATTCCAAATGCATAATAAGCAGTTTCTCCATCAGGATAGATTCCTCCTACAAAAACGCCTCCTCGATTCGTATTCATTGCTGTTTTTAAATCTTCTAAACTATTTATATCCATACGATTAACATTCATTATAATAAATCCTTTACGAACTCCTGCTTTCAGCAACTTTCCTGCTTGCAAATCTAATACTTCAATACCATGCGTTATGCCTAAAGCCTTCTTCTCGGTATCGTTCAATACACCAAATTCAGCTCCTAACACAGAGCTTACTTCTGTGGTCATTAAGTTTGTATTTCCTAATTTATTTTTGAAAATAAGATCAACAATCTTTACTTTTCCATCTCTTTTTATTGTTACGTTTATCTTATCTCCAGGGCGATAATTATTTATTTGCTCCTGATATTCAGATACTTTATTTATAATAATATCGCCTATTTTCAATATAATATCGCCTTTTTTCATACTTGCATTAGCTGCCGCACCGCCTTTAAATACTTCGGCAATGTAGACTCCTTCAATTTTATTCAAACCTTTTTTTTCTGCAAAATCAGCATCAATGTCATTAATTGACACTCCAAGTAGCGCACGCTGTACTACTCCGAATTCTTTTAAATCTGCCACTACTTTTGCGACAATTCCAACAGGAACAGCAAACGAATAACCTGAATAAGATCCTGTTTTTGAAGCAATTGCAGTATTTATACCGACGAGTTCGCCTGCTACATTGACCAAAGCTCCACCACTATTTCCTGGGTTCACTGCTGCATCCGTCTGTATGAATGATTCGATAGCATAAGATTTATTTAACAAATTGATATTACGACCTTTAGCACTTACGATTCCAGCTGTAACAGTCGAAGTCAAATTAAATGGATTCCCTACTGCCAAAACCCACTCTCCTACTTGCAACTCATCAGAATTACCTAATTCAATGACACTTAAGCCTTCTACTTCTATTTTTAGAAGCGCCAAGTCGGTGGCAGGGTCATTTCCTATCAAAGTAGCTTTAAAACTACGCTTATCATTTAAGATAATTTCAATATTTTCTGAACCATTCACCACATGATTATTCGTAACAATGTAACCATCTGAAGAGATAATAACTCCTGATCCTGAGCCTACTACAGGATAACTCCCTTGTCCATAAAAAAAACTATTTCTATTTTGCATGCTTTGTGTCATTATATGTACGACTGAATTTACAGATTTATTTGCTGCAAATGTCAGATCAAGGACTTCTGGCACATGATTTACAAAGTGAGATTGTAACTCGTTTGCTCTGAAATTATCCGAAAAATCATCCTTTTCTGATAAAATAGAATAGCCTACTAAAGCAATTAATCCGCCGATGAAAGCGAAAATAACTGGTTGTATTATTTTTTTAAAATTCATAACTGTAATTTTATATTAAATTTGTGTTGCTTATGAAACTAAATAAATGCATTTTTGCTTTTTAAAAAAGAATCTGACTTTTTTTTAAAAATCAAAAAAATAAAATCTGTTTTAATTTTACAAATAGATTAAGATTTTTTAACTTAATAAAACCTTAAAATGCTCATTCAGTTCTCTAAATATCAAGGTACTGGAAATGATTTTATTCTTATCGATAATCGACAAAAGAAAATAAATAAAGATAGAATCAAAGAAATAGTACAAAAATTATGCAATAGACGATTTGGAATTGGAGCAGACGGCTTGATGTTGCTCGAAAATCACCAGAAATACGATTTTGAGATGAATTATTACAATTCTGATGGCTCAGGAGGAACAATGTGCGGGAATGGTGGTCGTTGTATTGTGGCTTTTGCTAAAAAAAACGATATTATAGTTAATAAAACAAAATTTATAGCCAGTGATGGATTACATGAAGCCCTTATTGATAAACAAAATTGGGTTCAATTGAAAATGACTGACGTTGGAGAAATCGAAGAGAATAACACTCATTTTTTTCTAAATACAGGATCACCTCATTATGTGGACTTTAGTGAAAATACAGAAGAATTAAATGTATATGATGAAGGTCGAAAAATACGCTATAATGAGCGTTTTGCTACTAACGGAACAAATGTTAATTTTGCAAAGTGGGATGGAAAAATATTACATGTAAAAACATACGAACGTGGCGTTGAAAACGAAACATTATCCTGCGGAACAGGCGTAGTAGCATCGGCTATTAGTTCTGTAATACATTATAATACAGACTATAACAAATCAATTAAAATAAAAACAAAAGGAGGTAGCCTGCAAGTTCGATTCAAAAAAACAATTAATGGATTTTCGGATATTTGGCTTGA
>JAOZTL010000188.1:4206-6527 GCA_029942205.1 Bacteroidales bacterium
CATACAAAAAGCAATTATTTTTTATCTTTTTTACGTCTAACATAAACTTCTTTTTCAACTTGTGCCACTATTTCGCCAGAGGTACTAAGAATATCAACGCTTAATAAATACGTCTTTTTTCCCAATTGGTCTACTTCTTCTTTTATTTGTGCTATTTTTTCTTCTGTCATTTCAAAAATTGCTTTGACATCTGTTTTGCCTGGTTTAAGAAATTTAATTGTTGCTGTTTTATCCCAAACTATGTAATTTTGTCCGAGATTTGCAACAAGAATAAATACAAAAAACGGATCGGTCATCGAATACAGCGAACCGCCGAAATGCGTGCCGAATAAGTTACGATTATACCATCGCAAACGCATAACGACCTCAAAACGAGTAACTGAATCGTTTACATGTTTTACTTTTATTCCTGCACCTAAATAGGGCGGATAGTAATTCATATTAGATAATATTCTTTTATATTTCAATGTATCGAAATTATTATTCTTTATTTTTCAATAAAAACGGTTTATAAATAAAAAACAAATTTGATAAATATTTTCAATAAAAGAAAATTCTAATTTATATTTGGCTATTTATTCGACATTAAAAAACAAAAAAATGAATGTGGCATTAAGCTTGCACTTTGCTTTTATAGACTTCGGTCAATGTTGTACAAGCAAAAGTGCAACGACACCTAATAACGAAAAAAACAATATTTAATTATACTAAAATCTATTATTACAATCTTAATTAATAATTTTATTTAAGCCTAAGGTCTTCGACCTAATTTAATCTTACTTACGTAATTATGTAAATACATACTATTCAATGAAATACAGAGTTGTTAATCTGAATCTAATTTTGCCAACACATTTACTTTAGAGGACAAAATTAAATTTATAATTATTTCTTGATAAGTCATTGATAATGAGGGTAGTTACACAAATACGTACAACATCAAAAGGTCGAAGACCTTAATCTATTTAAAGAACACTTAATTAAACACAAAGTGAATATAATTTTAAAAATACAAATTTTATTTTTTATTTTTGTCTTATCGATTACTGCAAATGCGCAATATTCCTTTAATTGGGCGCATACTTACGGAGGCGATGACCAAGATCGAGCATTAACCCTCGTTGAATCGAAAGACGGAGGAATTTTTTTAGGCGGCTATGCACAGCGTGAAGAAAAAAAATTGTGGATAATCAAAGTTCACGCTGACGGCATCAGTTGGTGGGGCAAAACATACAAAGCTCGCGAATATTCGGAAGCTCGCTCTATTATTGCAATGTCAGACACTGGTTTACTAGCGGTAGGCTATTATGTGAAAAAATACGACGTACAAAGTGATTTGTGGATTTTGCGATTAGATAAAGACGGTAAAGAAATTTGGGAACAAAGTCATGGAGGATTTGGCGATGAAATAGGGAATAAAGTAATACAAAGTATAGATGGAGGTTTTGTTATTGCAGGTAGTACAACAACCAATCTTGACTTACAAATGGATGGTTGGGTAATAAAAACAGATTCGCTTGGAAATAAACTATGGGAACGAACTTATGGTGGAGCTAAAGCTGAAGAATTGACAGGTGTTGCTGAAAATGATGCAGGAGAACTGTATCTTTCGGGATATACCAGTTCTAAAGGTCAAGGATTACGCTCATTTTGGGCAATGAAATTGGACGAAAAAGGGACATTGCTGTGGGAAGAAATATACAGAATAAACATTTGGGACGAGGCCTCTGACGTGATTGCTACTCAAGATGGAGGTGCTGTATTTGTGGGCTACACACGTACACATTCCGTTGTAGATAGGGATCTTGTGATAATCAAAGTTGATCCAAATGGTACTATCGAATGGAAAGACTCCGTAAATTGGGGACGTTGGGATGAAGCAACTTCCGTCTATCAAACCTTCGATTTAGGTATTGTTGTAGCTGGTTTTACGAAATCAGGAGAAATGCTTAATTCTAATTTTGGAGTAGTTAAATTCAGTAAAGATGGTATAAAGTTATGGGAACATGTGTTTTATAGAAAAAGCATGGATCATGCACAAGGGATTATTGAAACAAGAGATGACGGACTGGCTATCGTAGGCTCTACTTACACCACTGGACAAGGCTGGGACTATGCATTACTGAAGTATAAGAATGATAATGAGGCTATTATCTCTTTTTCTCAAGATTCAATATTTACAAACAAGCTATGGTTTAATAAAATTAATAACAACTACAATCATATTATTCCTGAACAAAATAAATGTGCAATAATTGAACTATCAGCAAATGATATTTTTTCAGAGAGAACTCCAAGATATTCTTTATTTGCAAAAGGAA
>JAOZTL010000189.1 GCA_029942205.1 Bacteroidales bacterium
ATAGAAAGAAATAATATTAAAAAAATGACTCTACTTTTCTTAAATAAAATTAAGACTGAGTAAAGTCATTACTTTTTTACGCTATCAATAATTTATCAAAAAAAACAGAATATTCAATCGAATGTATAATTAATTTTGTTTACCCACTATAAAATACGATTATGTACTCATTATCCGAGCTTCAAGAGCGAGTAGAGCAAGAAATAAAGCAATTTGAATTACCACAAAGTCCATTTTTATTATACGAACCGATACGTTATATTTTATCCATAGGCGGTAAACGTATCCGCCCTGTACTTTCGTTGATGGCTTGTAATTTATTTTCGGATACAATCGAACATGCCATGAAACCCGCTTTAGGGCTCGAAATATTTCATAATTTCACCTTATTGCACGACGATATAATGGACGACTCGCCACTTCGTCGAAATCATGAAACGGTACATGTACGCTGGAATGATAATATTGCTATTTTATCGGGAGATGCTATGGCATTTGTGGCTAATCAACAAATGTGCTTTGCACCAAGTGCTGTTCTCCGAGAAGTATTAACGCTATTTAATCAAACAGGAATAGAAGTATGCGAAGGGCAACAATTTGATCTCGATTTTGAAACCCAAGAACATGTTCGTATCGAGCAATATGTAGAAATGATTCGCTTGAAAACCTCCGTATTGCTGGCTACTAGCCTAAAAACAGGAGCAATTATTGGCAAAGCTTCTACCGAAGATGCCGATAGAATATACGAATTTGGAATCAATCTGGGTTTAGCTTTTCAGTTGCAAGACGATTTGCTGGACGTGTATGGCGACACGAAAACTTTCGGCAAACAAATAGGAAACGACATTACTTCCAATAAAAAAACATTTTTGCTTATCAAAGCACTAGAATTAGCTAAAATACAGCAACTTAAAGAATTAACTCAGCTAATAAATACAGCGAAATTTATTCGAGAAGAAAAGATACAGAAAGTAACTCAAATTTTCGATCAATTAAACATAAAACAAATCACTGAAAAACAGATAGAAACTTATTTTCAGCAAGCGATGCAAATGCTTACCGAAATAAATTTACCTGAAAAAAGAAAATTTCCCTTGATCGAATTGGCAAAAAAACTCATGGGGCGAATCAGCTAAATCAATATTTTTTATTTTTTCACAAAGTTGATAGTTCTGCAATTCAATAATAATCAGTGAATTGTGTTGATGCAAAAACAATAAATAAAAATCGACCTGCGCATATGTTTTTTTTTGTGTGAATTTTCATAAAAAATACTACATTTGCAGTTGATTAAATCTAATAATATCAAAACCTGAAAAATAAATGGCACAAAATTTTGGTGAGATAACTCAAATCATTGGTCCTGTAATAGATGTAAGCTTTGAAAAATCGGGCACAAAATTACCCGAAATCTTCGATGCGTTAGAAGTAACAAGAGATAACGGCGATAAGCTAATTGTAGAATGTCAGCAGCATATTGGCGAAAAAACCATTCGTGCAGTTGCGATGGATTCTACCGATGGTTTGCGTAGAGGCATGAAAGTCGTAAGTACTGGAAACCCTATCACGATGCCTGTTGGTAATCATATCAAAGGGCGATTGTTTAATGTAATTGGCGATGCTATCGACGGAATCGGTATGCTAGACAAAACAGGTGGATACCCTATTCACCGTGAAGCTCCAAAGTTTGAAGATCTTTCGACAGAGTCTGAAGTTCTTTATACAGGTATCAAAGTGATCGATTTGATCGAGCCTTATGCCAAAGGAGGAAAAATCGGACTATTTGGTGGTGCAGGTGTTGGAAAAACGGTATTAATCCAAGAATTAATCAACAACATTGCTAAAGCATACTCTGGACTTTCTGTGTTTGCAGGAGTTGGAGAGCGTACTCGTGAAGGAAACGATTTATTGCGTGAGATGATCGAATCTGGCGTAATGACTTATGGTGAAGAATTTCTTAAAGACATGGAACAAGGTGGATGGGATTTGTCGAAAGTAGACAAAAAAGCCATCGAAGACTCCAAAGTAACCATGGTATTTGGGCAAATGAATGAACCTCCTGGAGCACGTGCACGTGTTGCATTATCTGGTCTTTCGGTAGCCGAATATTTTCGTGATGGCGAAGGCGAAGGAAAAGGAAACGACATCTTATTTTTTATTGATAATATATTCCGTTTTACGCAAGCAGGCTCGGAAGTATCTGCATTGCTTGGGCGTATGCCATCGGCAGTAGGTTATCAGCCAACTTTGGCTAGTGAAATGGGAAATATGCAAGAACGAATTACATCCACCAAGCGTGGTTCGATTACATCGGTACAAGCCGTATACGTTCCTGCGGATGACTTGACTGACCCTGCTCCAGCAACCACTTTTGCTCACTTAGATGCAACTACGGTACTTAATCGTAAAATTGCGGCATTGGGTATTTATCCTGCCGTAGATCCATTGGATTCAAGTTCACGTATTTTGTCTCCAGACATCGTCGGAGAAGAGCATTATAACACAGCACAGCGTGTAATCGAATTATTACAACGATACAAAGAATTGCAAGATATTATCGCTATTTTGGGTATGGATGAGCTCTCGGAAGAAGATAAACAAGTCGTTCACCGTGCACGCCGTGTCGAGCGTTTCTTGTCGCAGCCATTCCACGTTGCCGAGCAATTTACTGGAATGAAAGGTACACTTGTTTCTATCGAAGACACCATCAAAGGCTTCAATATGATTATGGACGGAGAAGTAGATCAATATCCAGAATCAGCATTTAACTTAGTAGGTACAGTCGAAGAAGCAGTAGAAAAAGGCAAGAAAATAATGGCAGATGCCGAAGCGAAATAAACTTTCGATTATTTTATTGGATAATAAATAATAAATAATTATTTTTTGCACAAACGCACGTATAAACATGTTATTAGAAATCGTAACACCCGAAGAGAAAAAATTTTCTGGCAATGCCAAATTAGTGCAATTACCAGGTAGCAACGGTTCCTTTGAAATAATGGAAAATCACGCACCCATGATTTCTTCACTAACTAAAGGAAAATTGAAAATAGTGAAACCTGAAGGCGAGCTTGTTTTTTTCGACATCGATGGAGGCGTAGTAGAAGTTAGTAAAAATAAAGTGATTGTATTGGCTGGTAGTATATAAACTGGACTAAAATACGTCATTTTGGTAAATAAAAAAAGCTTACTGGATTTTCTGGTAAGCTTTTTTTTGTGAATAAGTACTTCTTGTTGTTATTGTTTATGCAATTCTGTAAATTACGACGATTCAGAAATATACAGAATTGTATATTTGTTTTTCGATTAATACGAATTGAATTTCAAAATACACGGTGTTTAAAATTTAATCGGAGTAAGCTATGATATAACCATATTTTTGTAGAATTTGCAATACCTCTGGGCGTTTCATAAATGCAAGAAAAGTGTTTATTTCTTTTTTATTTTTTCGGTTAGCGATACCCACCATGGCTTGTTCAATAGCTTGGTGCTTGGATGAATCGATTTCTATCCAGTAACCTTTTCCTTTCAATTTGTCTGAAAGTACGGCAGATTTACTGGTGAAGCCTAGCTTAACAGCTTGATTTAGAACATATTGATTGACTTGTAAAATGGATTCTGCAAAAATGAATTTACTTCTTTTGCATAAGCTTTCGTGTTGTAAAAAATCAATGGCAGCCTGTCCGTAAGGGGCATTTTTAGGGTTTGCTAGTGCTATTTTATCACTATTTTCTATGATTGAGTCAATCGAATGTATTTTTTGCATCGACCAAATAACCAGCACTCCTTTTGCATATATTTCGGGAGCTGCCGTAGTATAGCCTTTTTGGTACAAATAATCGGGATACTTGGTATTTGCCGAAAAAAAGATGTCATAAGGTGCTTTATTTTCAATTTGGGAGGTGATTTTTCCTGAATTTCCTGTAATTAAATCGACCTGAATACCTGTTTCTTGTTCAAATAAATCAATTATTTCTTCAATTGTAAATTTAAAATTACTTGCAGCCGCAATGGTCAAATTTGGCTTTTTGTTGCTGGTGCATTGCGTAAATAAAGGCAATAAAATAAAGAAGATTAATTTTATTTTAAAGCGAATATTCATGTGCTAATTTTTGTTATAAAACATTAAGTTTTTAGACTTCTTTGATGTTTCTTATGTACTTGTCTTGTTGTTTTTGTGTAGAATAACTTATCTATAAGTAATTATGAGCTTAATTTTGTCCATCTAAGTGAGTGGACAAAATTCGCTTCTTATTGATAATTAGGTATTGCATTGAATAGGACAGACTTACATAATTATGTAAGCAATATAAAATAAGGTCGAAGCCTTAAATGCTGCATAATATTTTGGCTGCTTGTTCCAATGTTTTTTCAGATTTAGCAAAACAAAAACGAAGTGTTTTCGTGTCTAATTTGTTGTGGTGAAACGCCGAAATAGGAACAGAAGCAAGTTTTTTTTCTTTTGTCAATCGAACAGCAAAATCAAAGTCTTTTTCTTCGGTTATTCCTGTATAATTAAGTAATTGGAAGTAGCTTCCTTTAGCAGGAATAATTGAGAATCGTGAATCTTTAACTCTTTCAATGAAAAAATCTCTTTTTGATTGATAAAATTCAGGTAATTTCAAATACTCCTCTTCATTTTTAAGATATTCGGCCAAAGCATATTGGATAGGTGTATTGACAGAAAATACTGTAAATTGGTGAATTTTCCTAAATTCTTTCATCAAGGATTCAGGTGCAATGCAATAGCCTATTTTCCAGCCTGTAGCATGAAATGTTTTTCCGAAAGAGGAAATAATCATCGTGCGTTCGGCTAAATTTGGGTATTTTGCAACACTTTCGTGTTTTTGATCGTCAAAAATAATGTGCTCGTATACTTCATCGCTAATAATCGAAATTTTACTGCCTTTCACCAGTTTTTCGAGCTCTTCCATGTCTTTTGCACCCAAAGTTGCTCCTGTCGGATTTTGTGGCGAATTTATGATAATCAAGCTTGTACGAGAGGTAATTATTTTTTTTGCTTCATTCCAATCAATCGAATAGTTTGGATGTTTCATTTGAACAAAAACAGGACGACCTCCATTTAGCTTAATAACAGGCACATAGCTGTCGTAAGCAGGCTCAATCACAATTACTTCATCGTCTTCTTTGACTAAAGTAGAAATGGCGGTATGCAATGCCTGCGTTGCACCTGCGGTGATGGTGATTTCTGTTTCTGGATTGTATTTTCGGTTGTATAATTTTTCGGTTTTCTCTGAAATAATCTGGCGTAATTCCATTATTCCTTGCATTGGAGCGTATTGATTTTCACCTTTTTTCATGTACTTAGTAATCAAACTAATCAATTTTGGTGAAACCGCAAAATCAGGAAATCCTTGCGATAAATTAATTGCTTTATGCTCATTTGCCAATTGCGACATGACACTAAAAATAGACGCATTTATGTTTGGCAGTTTTGATCGGATCATATATTTTTTTTTTAATAAGCACTTCGTGTTATTTGTTTGTAACACGCACTTTAAAATTCTGTAATTCATTTACATTTATCCTTTTATGAAAATAAATGTATTTAAAATTCAACAGAAGTATTTATTAAAGCTAAGAATTGTTGCAATAGAAACAACACACAAAGTTAAGAAAAAAAAAGATTTTATGCGTTTTATTTTATATGTTTTATAAGGATTTTTTTTAAATTACTGATTTATTGATGAATAAAAAATAAAAAAAATGTTTTTAAGATAATTTAGCACCAAATACCAAAATATCATCAATTTGCACATTTGTTTGACACCATTTTTTGTAATTTTGAATCAGCAATTCTTTTTGTTTAGGCATTGAATGGTGACGATTTTCAAATAATAGTTCTCTAAAACGTGTCGCATAGAATTTATTGTTGTTTGTACCGCCAAATTGATCTTGATAGCCATCGCTGTATAAGTAAATAGAGGTGGGTTTGTTTATTTTCATCTCATGTTCATTGATGACTTTTTTCAATGTAAAATTTTGTCGCCCCAATTCTATTATATCTCCTTTAATCCGTGTGGCTTGCTCGTTTTGAATATAATATAATGGAATTTGTGCACCTACGTATTTTAATATTTTACTATTCGAATCATACGAACACAAAGCGATGTCCATACCGTCATACAGGTTTAAGTCTTTCTGCTTCAGTACTTCTTGGATGCGAATATCTAATTGTTTCAAAATATCGGGAAGCTGCCAAGTGTTGTTTTCATTCACAATTTGATTGAGTAACATCGAGCCGAGTATCGACATGAAAGCGCCTGGTACTCCATGCCCTGTACTATCGGCAATTGCCCAAATACTCAAATCTCCCTTTTTGGCAAACCAATAAAAATCGCCACTTACGATGTCTTTGGGTTGATAAAGAAGAAAATAATCATCAAAAATAGCTGCAAAATTATTTACATCAGGTAAAATTGCCGATTGAATTTTTTGTGCATAGCGGATGCTTGTTTGAATTT
>JAOZTL010000190.1 GCA_029942205.1 Bacteroidales bacterium
AATGCTTGGGCATTGGATACCATCTTTATGAAAGGCTCAATCTCAAAGGGTGGGCAATGACAGGCGTTCGTTTTGATATACATTTTTCGATCATCATTTTTTGAACAGACGGAATTTTTTCAGCAGGAATCTCAATTCCCAAATCGCCACGAGCAATCATTACACCATAAGCATGGTCTAAAATTTCGTCTAAATTATCTATTCCTTCTTGATTTTCAATTTTAGCAATCACTTTGATTTTGCTATTCTTTTCGTTAAGTATTCGTTTAATACTCAATATATCTTCTTTATTACGAACAAATGAATGTGCAATAAAATCCAAATTATTATCAATTGCAAAATCAATAAATTTTCGATCTTTACTACTCAACGAAGGTAAATCAATATGCGCATCAGGCACATTAACACTTTTTTTGCTTTTTATTATTCCATCATTTTTCACATAACAAACCAATGCGTCTTGTGTTTTGCTAACAACCGCAAATGCCGTTTCGCCATCATCAATCAAAATAGTGCTATCAATCTGAATATCATTTACAAAACCAGCATACGTAACATAAATACATTTTTTTGTTGATTTCTGACTAGCATCACCACGAAACGAAATTTTATCTCCTTCTTTCAATTCAATCAACTCATCCGTTTCCGTAGTCCTTATTTCTGGACCTTTAGTATCTAATAATAATGGGATTTTATCTGAAACTTCACGCACATTATTAATTACACGCATGGCATCTGCATGATTTTGGTGGGCAGTATTCAATCGCACGACATTCATGCCTGCTTCATACAATTCTCGAAGAAACGAGACATCGCATTTTTTGTCTGAAATAGTTGCAACTATTTTAGTTCTTTTATTAGTAAATTTCATGTAGTTTATGTTGTTTTATGTTCTGTAATCTATATTTGCGAAAAAACTTATCTCTTATTTATTTTCAAAAAAATCAATTACATTCTCTTCTATTCGCTTTTGCACATTTTGAATATCCGCTTTTACAAAAACTTCGCCTGTTATTTTCTCATACAATTCAATGTACCTGTTCGATACTTGTTCTATAAATTCATTCGGCATTTCAGGAATTTCTTCGCCTTGTTTGCCTTGAAAACCGTTATTCATCAACCATTCACGTACAAACTCTTTCGACAATTGACGTTGCGCTTCACCTTTATCAAACCGTTCTTGATAGCCATCGGCATAAAAATAACGAGACGAATCTGGCGTATGAATTTCATCAATTAAGTAAATTTCATCGCCTTTTTTCCCAAATTCGTATTTTGTATCTACCAAAATTAAACCTTTCTCAGCAGCCATTTGGCTTCCTCGCTCAAAAAGTTGGTAAGTATATTTCTCTATTAATGCATAATCTTCAGCCGTAATAAGCCCTTGTGCGATAATTTCCTCTTTCGATATTTCCTCGTCGCCGTGCTCTTCTTTTGTGGTTGGAGTAATTATAGGCGACTCAAAGTATTGATGTTCCTGCATTCCGTCAGGAATAGCAACGCCACTAATTGTTCTATTGCCTTTTTTGTACGATCGCCACGAGCTTCCTGTCAAATATCCACGAATAATCATTTCTATCGGAAATGGTTCGCATTTGTAACCCACAGTTACCATCGGATCGGGCATTGTTATTTTCCAGTTCGGCACAATGTCCTTCGTTGCATCCAAAAACTGAGCAGCTATTTGATTCAGTACTTGCCCTTTAAAAGGTATTCCATTGGGTAAAACCTGATCAAAAGCAGAAATTCGATCAGAAACGATCATAACTAAATATTCTTCCGAAATTGTATACACATCTCGAACTTTTCCTTTGTAAACATTTTTTTGATTATCGAATTTAAAATTCGTTTCTACAACTGCTTGTTCCATGATTTTTTATTTTTCCTAATCTTTTTTATATGTCAAAATATGCACTTCTTCTGTTTTTTTTACGAAAGTATGAAAAACTACTCAAACTAAAAAGCTTCTAAGGTCTTCAACCTATTTTATGTTACTTACGCATCCACATAACATTCAATTAATCAGTTAATTATAAGTGAGTAAATAAAAAACTTTTGTTAAACTACTTAGTAATTCAAAAAAAAACTCTGCAAACATTTTCTTTTGCAGAGTTTTTTTTCAACATCATGTCGAATTAAGCACTTCGTGCTATTTGATATTGCTTACGCACTTGTGCAAATCAGTTGCAATCAATAATTTACAAATAATTTCAAAATGAAAAAGTGTTGTTTAATTATATGCAGCTACTTATTTTTTTATTGATAAAAGTAAACAATAATATTATAAATACTCGTACTAAAGTTTTTCAGTATTTATTAATAATTTTACAACTATCTGTTTAAAAGACACTTGAACATATACTTAAGCAGCATAAAATAGGTCGAAGATCTTAGTTCTCTCTTTCGTCAATAACATAAACTCCTTTGTATTGTGGACGATTTTTATCAAAAATAAACATACTTTCAACCACCTTCACATTCGATTTAAATTGAGTAATCTGAATTGTATAATTTATACCGTCTTTATTTCGTGTTTGTAATGCATAAATTTGTTTTTTCGATTTATTAATCAACAATTTTATTGATGAATATTTTTTTTCTTTTGGTTTTTCGGGAAATAAATTAATCTGTTGTAACACACTTCCAGCTTGCGACGTTTCGCCAATATATTGATATTTAAAGCCAGACTCGTAAATCGTCAATACTTTTGCAGGATTCAATACTTGCTCATTTTCTTGATTTGGTTCTGAAATGGTTAATTCCTCATCAGCAATTAAGTGCGTCCAAATCGTTTTTCCATCAGAAAATATTTCATTGCCCATAAAAAATAATTTATATTTATTTCCTTTAATATAAATCGTACCTTTGGTGGTATCCACTACATTTTCTTGTGTGTTCTGGAGAATATAGAGAAATTTAATTTTAATTGTTTTGTAAGTTTTCGTTTGTTTTGATACCGCATCGAGTATTGCTTTCGCTTTTTGGTCTTTTTGAGCCATAGCACTGTATGCGAATACTGCAATCATTACAATAAGCAAATTTTTCTTCATGTGTATATTTTTTAAACCGTAAATAATAAGGTCTTCGACCGATTATAGCTTGTCTACTTATTTTCAAACGTAAGATTTAGCTTTTTTTATATCAGGTCTTAGTTGTTTAGCGAAGTCAAAAACTGTTCCAAAGAGTATTCATCTGAATATAGCACTTGTCTTGCCTTGCTTCCTTCATATTTACCAACAATTCCTGCTGCTTCTAATTGATCGATTATTCGTCCTGCACGATTGTATCCTATCGACATTTTTCGCTGAATCAAGGAAGTAGATCCTTGCTGGTGCATTACAATCAGTCGAGCTGCATCGTCAAAAAGCTCATCACGCTTAGTCAAATCAATTTCTTTTTTCGATTCGCCTTCTTCCTTACTGTAATCTGGCAGTATCATTGCCGAAGTGTAACTCTGCTGCGAATGAATGTAAGCCGTGATTTTGTCCAATTCGGGAGTATCAACAAACGCACATTGCAGACGCACCAAATCGCTTCCTTCGGAAATAAGCATGTCTCCACGCCCGATCAATTGATTTGCTCCTGGGCTATCCAAAATGGTTCGAGAGTCAATCATGGATGCAACTTTGAAAGCCAAACGAGTAGGAAAATTCGCTTTAATAACACCCGTAATAATATTCGTAGAGGGTCGTTGTGTAGCCACTATCAAGTGAATACCAATTGCTCTGGCAAGCTGTGCCAATCGAGCCAAGGGTAGTTCCACTTCTTTTCCTGCTGTCATTATTAAATCGGCAAATTCATCAATAACCAACACGATATAAGGCAAGAATAGGTGTCCTTTTTCTGGATTCAATCGGCGAGCTATAAACTTTGCATTATATTCTTTAATGTTTCGAACTTGTGCTTTTTTCAATAAGTTGTATCGATTATCCATTTCCACATTAAGCGAACCGAGTGTATTCACTACCTGATTATTATCTGTAATAATAGCTTCCTCACTTTCTGGCAATTTTGCTAAGAAATGTTTTTCTATTTTTTCGTATAATGTTAATTCTACTTTTTTCGGATCAACAAAAACGAACTTTAAATGTGCAGGATGCTTTTTATACAACAACGAAGCAATAATGACATTCAGCCCCACCGATTTACCTTGTCCCGTAGCTCCAGCCACAAGTAAGTGAGGCATTTTGGTTAAATCAACAACGTAAGATTCGTTTGAAATAGTTTTTCCTAAAGCAATAGGAAGCTCCATTTTCGATTCTTGAAATTTAGTAGAACTAATAACCGAGCGCATCGACACAATTTCAGGCTTTTGGTTTGGCACTTCAATACCGATAGTTCCACGCCCTGGCATCGGGGCAATAATCCGAATTCCAAGAGCAGCAAGGCTTAGAGCAATGTCATCTTCTAAATTTTTGATTTTAGAAATACGCACACCCGCTGCTGGAATAATTTCGTACAGCGTAATAGTAGGACCAATCATTGCCTTTATTTTGGTAATGTCGATCTTGAAGTTTTTGAGTGTCTCTACAATTTTATTTTTATTACTAATCAGCTCTTCTTTGGTTACTTCGGAGTTTTGTGCACGGTGATCTTCTAACAAATCAATGGATGGCAATCGGTAATTTGACAATTCAAGCGTAGGGTCGTACACCTCGTCAGGCAGAGTACTAATAACGTCTGCTTCAATATCTTGATTGTGTTCTACGTCCAAAGCCAATCGATCATTCAATTTATCATCTAACTTTTCTGCCGCTTCTGTTACCTTATTTTCAAGATTCTCTTTGGTGTCATTTACCTCAAACCCAAGATCGTTTTGTGCTTCTTTTTTTTTTATTTTTTTTCCACTATCATCTAATGTAAATTTCTGACGATCGACCATTTGCAATGGTTCATTCGTATCCATATCGATAACTTTGTTTTGTGGAATAAAATTCTGAAAGGTTTCTTTTTTTGCAACGGATTCTGCTTTTTTTATTGGCGTTTCTTCTTGAGTAGCAGCTTTTTCCACGCTTTCTTTTACTTCTTTTTGTTTGACAGATAAAGATGCTGATTGTACTGCTTTTTTCAAGGTTTTTGTGCTCGAATAATTTAGAATAAAATTTTTCAACCAGAAAAAAGCGTTTTCAAAAGTAAAAATAACAAAGCCAATAATGGCAATAAACAGAATAAAAAATGTTCCTGCCATTCCCAAAGCACCTTCAAGCCAGTTACTTATAAAATATCCATAACTGCCGCCAAGAAACAAATAATTATCGGCAAAGAAATAAGAAAGTGTGATGGATGTCCACAATACACCGAAGACGGCATTTTTTATAGACTCACGAAGCGACAGTAATTTAACATTAACCAGCTCTAAACCAGATAAAACCATCAAAAATACAAATCCAAACGAAGCGATACCAAACCAGCGGAATATAAACAGGTTAGACAAGGCTGCTCCTGTTTTTCCTGCCCAATTTTCGACCATTATATCCGACGACATGTAATCAAAAAAGCCATAATCCAAGTAACTTTGATCGGCTTTCCATGTAAACAAAAAGGAAACAAATGCCACTAAAACATACACAGATGATGCCAGCATGACGATACTCAATAAAAATCGAAACCGTTCATCAGCCATCAGATTTTTGGTTTGCACCAACAACGAAGTTTTTTCTTTTGCTTTAGCTTTGGTTGTACTTATTTTTCTTTTAGCAGGGGCTTTCTTTGTACTCATTTATTTTTCACTCATTTACGAAGGTATTCGACCTTATTAATATTTTTTTTCAGAATCTTTCATTCGCTTATTTTGTAAACGAAAAGCTCGATTCATTCAAGCGACAAAGCTATAAATAAACTTTAAAGAATTGAACTTTATTTTTCAGTAATATCCATAAACCCACTAACAAACTCTGCTACATTTTCAAATGATTTTTGTTCATAGCCTTCGGGTATTTCAAATACTTCGTCATCCACAGTTATTGATTTCACTTCTATTGCTTTGATTTTCATATTCATTCCGTTCAATAATACTTGAAATTCCATTAGAGTTCCTTTTATTTTTCGGAACGGATTATTTTGATTTGGGTTCAAAACATTAATTTGATCGGTATAAAAAATGTCTATTTTTCCCTTCGATTGGTCTGGACACTGTACAATTGCTTTTTTACAAAAGTAACCTGCAATTATTTTTGTTTCGTCAGTAAACTCAATAAGTATATTCTCCATTCCTTGATAACCAAAAGCCAATGCTTCGGGTTCGGCTTTATACAACATTTTTTCGCCCATAATACGCAACAATGAAATATTCTGTCCCGTTTCGCCATTTGATAAAAAAACGACTTTGAATGTTCCTAGAAACCCTTCAATAACACTTAATGTTTGATTGTCTTTAAACTTCACAAGCATGTTTTGAGGCATAAACGAAATCAGCGGATTGTCGTGTGCATCATCCAAATAACTTATTTCATATTTAATAACACCTTCGCTGGGTTGTTTTTGT
>JAOZTL010000191.1 GCA_029942205.1 Bacteroidales bacterium
TTTTTCCATTTGTAGCGATTTTGATTTTATTATTTTTACCATTTGCCTTATCTGACTGGTTATTAATTGCTTATAAAAATTTTAATCATAATCACGGGATTATTACTAGTTTTGTAAAATTTGCAGTATTAGCCACATTAGGTGAATTATTGGGAAATCGCATAAAATCAGGTAATTATATTCATTCTGTACGTGCTATTTTTTCGATTGCAATTGTTTGGGGATTTTTAGGAATAACAATAAAACTTGCATTTGTCATTTTTGCAAGTGGAACGCCTATTTTACTCGAATATTTGGGTGTTAAAGATGCCGTAGAAGCTTTTCGTGGTGATTTTTCGAGCACCAAATTATTTGTAGCATTTTCAATTAGTGCGGCCATGAATTTGGTTTATGCACCAGTAATGATGACTTTACATCGGATTACGGATTCGCACATTGGTATGCAAAAAGGAAGTTTTCGGACATTAATAAAACCGATTCCTTTTTCTGATATTTTGCAAAAAATGGATTGGAATACGCAATGGAATTTTGTATTTAAAAAAACAATTATGCTTTTTTGGATTCCAGCACACACCATTACTTTTTTGTTACCCGCAGATTATCAGGTGTTATTTGCAGCCTTATTGGGGATTGTACTTGGAGTATTACTTTCGGTTGCTGTTCAAGCAAAGGAATAGTAATAAAGGAGTTAAGCTTAAATAAAAGCTTTAACCCCTTTTATTTTAATAATTATAAATTAGCTTGAAAAACTACGATTTTTTCAAGCTAATTTCAGTTACTTACGCAATTTCATGTGAATTCTAAATATTCAAGTAAGATTGAGTTTTAATTCAATCAATTTTGTTCTCTGAAATTAGCAGGATAAAATTAACTATGTCATTTAATTTGCGTTCCTTAATATTAAAAAGGTAGAAGACTACATCCCTGGGAATGAATCCACATATTCAATGGTAAAATCGGGAAATGAATCTACTATTTCGATGGTAAAATCGGCAAAAGAGGTAACAAATTCCCATTTTCCACATTCGTCGGCAAAGCTGCTGACTTTTTCCACTTTTAAGTCGGGAAACGAACTGACTACCTGTACTTTAAAATCGGCAAACGAATCGACTATTTCAACTTTGCCATACAGCTTTTTTCCATTCATTGTGCAATCGCTATCAATCATGAAGTTTTAGTTTAAGTTAGTGATTATAATTAGTTGTAATTCAGTCGGTTTAAAAAATATAGTTTATGTTTAATTGTAGCCCATCAATACGGATGGTTGTTTTGCCAGGTTCACCTACGGTTGTTATAAAATCATTGATGTGCTTTGCTTCGCTATAACCTAAGTCCGAAATTCCAAACTTAGTGCCTGCTCCAAAGGAAATATTCAAATTTTTAGAAACTTTCATCTTCACTCCCACTCCCACATGCGCTGCTATGCTAAAATTGTTCTGAATATTCCATTCACCACCTTCATTAACATCGTCGTTAGTGAATCCATATTCTTCTAAATTATACAGAATTACATGATAATCAGGATAATATCCAACATGATTGGCATGTCCTTCAACAGAATACTCCGAATGTGTGATTAATGAAAAATATGTACCCAGATTGGTATATAAAGAAAACCGTTTATAATTTAGATAACTAAAATTAACAAAAAGGGGAATTTCTATAGCACCAATCGAGTTTTTTTCAACCACATTGGCTTGAATGATTCGATAAAAAATATCGCCATCCTTGTCGGTAAGTAATTCTTTCTCTTGGTTTGCGTTATCAAAATTTTCTAATTGGAAACTAGCCTCGTAACTACTTAAATTTGCACCTACCATAAAAGCTAAAAAATTGGAATATTGAAAAGTTAATAATATTCCACCATGATAGCCCATGTCTTGATTGTCTGTCCAATAGGGATTATCTACAATATTTTCACTTGCAATGCGTGAATCACCAAGCATCAGGTTTAGTGCAAGTCCAAATTTTCTTACTTTTGAATTGATTTCATCTTTTAGAATAATATCAATAACCGTTTGCTCACCAATAATGGCTTCTTCCGTTTTTTTTCCTTTAATCGAAAAAATTAATATTTCGGCATATTCTGGTAATCGTATTCTATACGTTCCTTCATGATTGGTAATCGTTGCTAAATGAGTGTAATTTTTTATTGTAATATTCACTCCAGTAACGGGATTGTCTAAAATGTCTATTACTTTTCCTTTAATGATTCTATCTTGTGCTTGTCCGAGAGAATGAATGATTAAAATAAATAATATTAAATGGATTGTTATTTTATTCATGAAATTATAGGAATTAAAGGTCTTCGATTTATTTTGATGTTGCTTGCGCACTGTGCAAAATCAGTGTAATCAATAACTTATTGAAAAATAAATATGCAATTAATTTTATTCAATTACTGAGTAATTAATTATTTATAATGACAATTGATAATTTTGCTTTCGTCTGAATTTCTGCATATTGTTTATTTTAATTGTTTTATTCGAGTTTGCAAGTAATATTAAACAGTACAAAGTATTTATTGGTTGATAATCATTTTTTCTGTTAATAATTTACCACTTATTTCTTGAACTTCAATCACAAAAACGCCATTTTTGAAGTTTACAGATGTAAATTCTTTATAAAAATAGTCAAATATTTTGTTTTCTGAAAAAGAATATAAAATTTCTCCATTAATATTTTTGATTCTGATGATTATTTCTCCTATAAATTTATTTTCGTATGATATTTTAAACATACCACTATTGGGGTTTGGAGATACTTTTAATGAAGGAGCTTGCTTAAACAAAAAAGCATCGGAAATACTCAGACAGCCAGCTTCATTTGCAAGTTCGACGCTATAATTTGCTGCATGAATACTTGGAATTTGAATGAATTGTTTGTGTTCATTGTTAAGTAAATATCCATCTCCTAGCCAAGAATAAATATATCCAGAATCGACACAAACAAGTATATCATTTCCTTTTTGTATGATTGTTGCGATAGGTGGAGCTTTTACCTTTTCGATCACGATAGAGTTTTGACTTTGGCAATTGGTATAACTGTCTTTTACAGTTAAATTTAATGTAAAGAAGGACTTACTCAATTGATTAAAATCAATAATAACTTCGTGGCTATCGCCTTCTTGGTATAAGCCAATTTCATCGGATTGCCAATAATAATAAAAGCCTTGATCGGCACTGTAAATTTCATGCATTACATTTTCACATGCTTTTTCGTTGCCGTAAATTTGTGAACTTGGCTGATTATAAATGATTAAACTAACTTTAGTGGCAGAACTTTCAATTTCGTCGATTGTTTGTGTGGCATAATAAGTGTAAGTGCCTGTAACCGTTTGTCTTGTAATGTATTCTGTGCCTGAAAAGAGCAAATTAGAAAGAGCGTCGTCGGCATACCACTTGATGTTTGTACCTGTTGCAATAAGGTTTGGAATCGCTCCATTGGTACAGCCTTCTTTATTGTTAGCCATAGGTGGATCGACAAAAGTGAGCGAAATTGTTATTTGTTTGGATATGGATGAAATACAGCTGGCATTGCTTGCTATCAAAACAACGTCATACGTTCCAGCAGTTGTGTACGTATGCGTTCCGTTGGTAGTTGTTGCATCCGTAACGGCATCATTTTCAAAATCCCATGCATACGTCGAGCTACCATTGGTATTGGTTGATGAATTAATAAAAGTTATCGAGACATTAACATCTCCATTTATCGCCAGAAAATCAGCTGTGGGAGTTTGTATAATGGTCAGAATTACTTCTACGGGGGCACTTTCAACGCCATTCACTGTTTGTGTGGTATAATACGAATATGCACCAACGGTAGTTTTCCCTGTGGCATAAGTAGGCGAAGTGGCTAAAAAAGAAGAAAGAGCAGCATCAGCATACCATGAGATGTTTGTTCCCGAAGCGGATAAGTCAGGCGCAGCATCCCCCGAGCAGCTTTCTTTATTTGTCGCAGTAGGCGGAAGCGGTTTTATGGTAATCGATTTTTGCATAATGTGCATACAGCTGGCATTGCTTGCTATCAAAACAACGTCATACGTTCCAGCAGTTGTGTACGTATGCGTTCCGTTGGTAGTTGTTGCATCCGTAACGGCATCATTTTCAAAATCCCATGCATACGTCGAGCTACCATTGGTATTGGTTGATGAATTAATAAAAGTTATCGAGACATTAACATCTCCATTTATCGCCAGAAAATCAGCTGTGGGAGTTTGTATAATGGTCAGAATTACTTCTACGGGGGCACTTTCAACGCCATTCACTGTTTGTGTGGTATAATACGAATATGCACCAACGGTAGTTTTCCCTGTGGCATAAGTAGGCGAAGTGGCTAAAAAAGAAGAAAGAGCAGCATCAGCATACCATGAGATGTTTGTTCCCGAAGCGGATAAGTCAGGCGCAGCATCCCCCGAGCAGCTTTCTTTATTTGTCGCAGTAGGCGGAAGCGGTTTTATGGTAATCGATTTTTCGGTTGAAGCTATGCATGCCCCATTGGTTACTTCAAAGAAAACAGTGTAAGTACCCGCAGAAGTGAAAGTATGGCTGGCATCTGGCGTGGTAGCGTCTATCGTTTCGTTGTTATCAAAATCCCAACCATATTCAGAGAGCGAATTTGTTCCCATAGAGGTATTTGTGAATGAAGTAGCCGAATTTGCCACCTCTGCAACGAAGCTAAAATCTACAATTGAATTTGTACAGTTAATAATCGATAATCCATGAGTTGTCCCAACAAAAAAATCATTGGTATTCGTAGCGTGTATAGCCAATACGTCATTTTGAGCCAATTCTTCATTTGTCGTTATTATTTCCCAATTTGTACCGTTAAATTGAGCAAGACCATTTTCTGTTGCAATCCAGACAATTCCGTAATTATCACACCAAAGATCTCTGATATTATTGGAAGGTAATGCACTGTTGGCTTCGGTATAGTTTATCCAGCTTGTGCCATCAAAAGAAGAAAGTCCTGCAGGAGTTCCCACCCATAGTTTTAAATTCTTGTCTTCGGCAATGCAAATGGCTCTGTTGTCGATCATTCCATTGGCGGTAGAGTAAGTCGCCACAATGCTTGTTTTATCGTACCGTGCAATTCCGTTGTCGGTAGCAATCCAAATATCTCCATTGCTAGCTTCGTCAAAATCATGAATATAGTTGTTTGGTAATCCCTCAGAAGTTGTTAGGCTTGTCCATGTTTCTCCATTAAAAAAAGAAACACCAGCATCGGTTGCTGCCCACACAATCATTGTTTTATCTGTATATAAATTATTTATTTTTGAGCTAATAATCCCATCAGAGCTTGTTTCATAACTCCAACTACCATTCCATCTTGAAATTCCGCTATACGATGCAGCCCATATTTCGGAATTATAAGTAGTAAGTGATGTGGTGCTGTCTGCTAATAATCCTTCGTTTTTTGTGTAAATTGCAGTAGTTACATCAGTTGTATGCGAAATACCTTGAGCAGTTGCTATCCAAAAATCAGTACTGCTTATTGTGCATATATCTATAATATTGTTATTAATAATGTTTTCATTAGCGTATAAGCTCATCCATGAGCCATCATCGACAGCAAATACTACTTTAGTACCACATTTTTTACTATACGAATCATTAAAAACAGATATTAAGTCAATATTTGTGAGAGGAAACATAGAAGGCGGAGTTTGCCACACATGCAAGTTTCGGTTAAAAGAGCTTATTCCCATAGCTGTTGCAAAAAGCACTTCATTGATGTCAAAATAAATATCTCGAACAGCAGGATGAGTTAAATTTGCAGTTTCATCCGTCCATGTAGTACCATCAAACAGAGAGAGCCCTACTTCGGTGGCTACCCATACTGAGTCGCTTGCACTTGCTTCAATGTCATTTATTTTATTATTAACAAGTCCATCGGCGGTTGTATAATTGTACCAGTTTGTGCCATCAAAATGTGAAACACCATTGGCTGTTCCAAACCAAAGTGTACCGTCAGGCGCAAGTCCAATACTGTGTACTTCATTGTTTATAAGCCCGTTGGCAGTCGTTATTATTGTCCACGACGTTCCATCAAAAACACCGACACCTGCATCCGTGCCAGCCAGAATATCGCCTGCACTATTCAATGCAACCGATAATACGTTATTGGACGGTAGCCCTTCGGCTGTTCTGTAATGCACCCATGCCGCACCATCGTATTTTGCCAGCCCATCCTTCGATGCAAACCAAAGGTGATTATTTCCGTCCATTATAGCATCCGAAAAATAGTTTGCTTCCCATTTGTTACCAAAAGTATACTGTGCTATTTCCTTATTGTTGGATGCTTCTCTACTAATAATTCCACCTGTAGTTGCTTGCCAGATATAACCAGTAGCATCAGCAATTATTTTTGTTGTTCTATTTTTTGAATATTGATTAACAATACTCTGTTGTGCCACAGCAAGATTAGCCAATATGCTAAAAATAAGAATAAAATATTTTTTCATGATTTTAATTTTAAAAACGG
>JAOZTL010000192.1 GCA_029942205.1 Bacteroidales bacterium
TGGATTCAAATCCATACCTAAAATACCTACTGTTAAATCTCTTATACCCCATTCGACCATTGGACCAGAAAGCGTTCCGAAAATCCCTGTAATTAGGGAAATCAACGAAATTGCTACCAAAATCAAACCTTTAGTTGAGGTAAAAAGAAAATCAAATCTTTTCATATTTTTGATTTTTATTTAATGAATAATTTAGTCATACGATGAATTTCTAATTAATGAATAACAAGAGATTAAATCTTATCATACAAAATCATCCATCACACGACTTTAAATAAACTATGCTACAACTTCTTCTTCGTCTTCTACCAAGAATTGCTTAAAAACAGGGATTAAAAGGAAAGCAAGTAAACCTAGAGACATTGTTCCACCGATAACCCATTCGAAAGATCCACGAACGATTGCATTCCAGTAAGAAGCTGTCATAGAAAGTACAGTTACTGCAAGTAATGTATTATACCCCCATCTTTTGCGTAAGAATACAAATGGAACCATGAACATCATCATATAAGAAGCAATGTAATTTCCGTATCCACCTAAGAATAAAGCGATAGTATTTGGATTATAAGTTGGAACTGATTTTTTAATAACCATTTCTTCTTTAGACTTATCTTTATGTACGATTGTAATAGCTTCATCAGCTTTAATTACATCCATCTGTGCTTGAGAAATTGTAGTCAAACCTAATGCATCATAATAATCAAGGTTTGTGTATGCGTTTCCATAAGGATTGTCATGACGGTCAAGGTTTTCAGTTTCGTTCAAATATTCAGGAATAAACTCGAAATAACGAACACCGTGCTGTGCATTCATAAATACCATACCAGAAACTACACCAATAGCCGTGTAAACAACTGTTTTATACATTTTATTCTTAATAGAATCTTTATCAGACAATAAGAATACAAAATAAGCGAAAAGAGAGATAGCCATAATCCAAAGTACTGGAGGAGTTAAACTAACATCTACTGGAGGAGGCTCAATTCCTGAAACTGGACCTTGAGAATAATCAGATACAATTAGTACCATCCAAGGAATAAACATAGTCATACCAGCAACAGCACCGATACCAGCAACGCCCATACCTGCTGCTCTTGCATTTAAACTTCCGTTATACATACCTTTTGCTACTACAAGTAATGTAGCACCACCGAATGCAATTAAAATTATCCAAATACCAAAAGTAGCACCAAGAATTGGAACTGCTGTATAGAAATCAGGATCTAGTGGAATTAATCTTTCCATTACTGCATGCAAAGCAAGTTTTAAAGTAGACATTGCTTGTGATGGAGCAAGAATAAGAAGGTACAAACCTACTGCTACAGCAACTACTGCTGCAATCATTCTTTGATTTTTGGTTGTTTCTTTCATGTTTGTTTTAAATTAATTTATTAATTGATTCTAATTGTTATTATTTTCGTAATAAAGTTTTTATTGTATGACTTATTTTTGCTCCTTCAGTTTCTAAACTAAAAGAATACCTTGTTAATTCCCATTTTTTCACCATCAATCGAAGTGAAGCTAAAACAATTAATGCTAACTGAGTCTTATCTAAATCATTACGCATTTCATTTTTTTTCTGCCCACATTCAATTATTTTTTCAAAATTATCCTGATTTATATTTAAAATATTCATCATTTTTAATGATAATTCTTTTTCATTTTTAAAAATCTCTTCTGCAAAAAGCACCGAAACCAATGCTGGATTTTTAATAAATTCTTGGATGTGGTTTTTATAAATATATTCTATTTTATCGAGTGAACTTAACTCTACATGATCTAGTTTTTTTATGAATTCAACAAGAATATTATTAAAATTCTCAAGAATTGTACATAAAATACTTACTTTACTCTTAAAATGCCTATAAATTGCAGATTCTGTTACTCCTACTTTTTTTGCTAAATTTCTGATAGTAAATCCTTGTATGCCTTTTTCAGCAATCAATAAGATTGATTTTTCAAGAATTTCTGTTTGTCGTTTAGTGGGCATAAAATGATAGTTAGCGTTCGTTTACTTTTCACAAATAAAGGCTTTTTTTTTTTATTGTGCAAAATTTTTTTTTAATAAGTAAACAGTGTTCTTTTATATATCTCTAAAAGCCTGTTTTTAAGGCACTTTAAAATTACGTGTTTAAAAACATATTTTTTTTTGTTTTTTTTTAATTGTACTTTTACCAAAAATAAATAAAAAACTATGAAAAAAATCTTTTTTATCTCAGGTGCTATTTTGGGAGGACTAGCAGTAGCAGCTGGTGCGTATGGAGCACATGCAGGAGCAGAATTTCTAACCGACGAAGGTGTCATAACTTACGGTAAAGCAGTACGTTATCAAATGCATCATGCTCTGGCATTATTAATTATCGGACTTGCGATGGCGCAGTGGCCCGCTCAGCAAAAAATACTTTCGTTGGCAGGCTGGTCTATTCTTGCTGGAATTACCCTTTTTTCGGGTAGTTTGTATATTATTGCTTTAGCTCACATCCCAATGGGCTATATTACTCCTTTGGGAGGTACAGCATTCGTTATCGGCTGGTTTTTATTAGCTTACGGAGCTTGGAAAGAAAAAATGTAACTAAAGTATTTTATAATTAAAAAAGGTTTAATTATGAAAAGAATTAAACCTTTTTAAGTTTGAATAGTCAAAAAATCAGTGAGCGATCACTTACTAGCATTAAAATATTCATTCAAAAAATAAAATTATGAAAAAAATCAGTTTTATCTTAGCTATTCTTTTAATAAGTACATCGGGAATTTATGCACAAGTTGGCGGATTATCAGCCTCAAAATTAGGAACACTTTGTACGGATGTCGTTCCTACCAACACGATTGAGTTTGAACCATTTTTTGGATATGTAACCTCTACACAGTTTTTTGATCAAGATGGAAGTCTCCAAGATTTATTTTTAAGCTCAGACAGTATCCAGTTTTTCTCATCAGCAGGATTCCGTTTTAGCTACGGATTAGCAGAAAATTTAGAAGTCGGTATATCCATGCCTGTCGATGTGAGCACGGTAAGTTTTGGTGCAAAATATAAATTACCTTTAGAGGGCAATCTAACTTTAGGCGTTCTTGCGGGCTACAATAGCATTGTTGGGAATGACGTTTATGTCAGAAAAAATGCGACTCACGAATCAACATCCTCAGCTGTGGGTGGAATAATTATGACGTATGAGTTTTCGGATAAATTTAGCCTAGATTTCAATGCACAATATCAAAAACACATAAACGAAACGGTTGATGGTCATAATCAAGGAATTTATTTAGGAACAGATATTGGTTATTATTTTCTCGAAAACATAAATTTCATCATAGGAACAAGCTATTCATATAATGAGTATGATATTTCGGATAATAATGCGCATCTTTTCACGCTAAACCCTGGTATTGCTATCGAAAAAGCCGAAAATTTTATTCTTGTACTTAATTCACCAGTCGATTTGTTCGGAAAGAATGAATTTCAATCCATAGGCTTTGGACTTGCTCTAACAATTATTTTAGACTAAGGTCTTCTACCTTTTTAATGTTGCTTACGCACGTGTAATACTGTTGGTTACCTAAAGTTAAACATAATTAGCAACGGTTTAGCCGCTGGCTTAACCCAAATATAAAAAAAAGACCATCAAAATTATTTGATGGTCTTTTTTTTTATTTTATTAAGAAATAAGTAGTAAACAAAACTAATTGTATGTTTAATTACTTATAAATTACTTATTTAATTAATATCACACAAGTTTGCACGTAATATTAAAAAATCAAAGACCTTATTTATTCATTTCCTTCATAAATCCATAAGTGAATCCGAGTGTCATAAACAATAAAATACTGGTTAAAATAGCAAATACAACGTCAGCAGTAAAAATGCCCAATAATGGTTTTCCTGCTCCTAAGAATGCCAATGCAACTCCACCAATACCAATGATAGTACCGCCTACTGTTACCCAGATAAAGCCTTTTGTTGCCGCTTTGCTTTTGACAGCTAAAATTGGAATCATGAAAATAGTCAATCCAGCAACAGAGTGAAATACAGGATAAACAACTTTTGTATCAATCACACCTAATTTCAATAAGGTAATAGATACCAAACCGATAACTAAAAAAGCAAGATAAGCTTTCTTGTATTTAGGATAAAACTGACAAACTAAGCCCATCGCTATTCCAAAAGGCAGCAATGTGGCTACAATTCCTATCCAGCCCCAGCTTAACACATCGAAACCACCAAAAATCATCAAAACACCAGCTACAAAAAGAACAGCAAATGCGTACATATAATGAATATTATGCTTTGCTCCTGTGCTTTTAAAATTCTGAAAAAGTCTAAAAATTAAATAAACTGCTGTCAAGCCAGTTATTAATAATAAAATTTGATCTAAAATTGTAATTTCCATAATATTGTTTTTAAAATTAGTTTATAATTAGTTTGTAAATTTAAGTATTGCAATGATGAAATACAACAAATCTTCTTTTTTTAATCCATTTTTTTTTGATATACTGAATTACTGTTATAATTATGATTTAGAAAATGAATTATTTTTTATTTGTTTTTATTCATAAATTCTTGCATAGCCTGTGTTATAGGATAATTTTATGAGTAAAAACAGGCAGAAAAGAAACGTTTTAAATTCATAATTATGAGAGCATTTCAGTATAAAACAAATGAAGGAACGCTTTTACACAAAAAAAGAGAGGCGTGAACTTCTCTTTTTTGCTTTTCGATAAATTGTTGATAAAGTCTTTGCCTTTTTTGATATTGCTTAGATAATTTCTATAAATTCGTATTATTCAGTAAAATACAGCATTTTCAATTGTCAGTTATTTTTGTACACTTACTTAGTCAATGCTTTTGCATAAGCAACATCAAATAGCACGAAGTGTTTTATCGCTTCATATTATTCATATTCCCCATCAAGCGGGAAAGATTTTTTCCACCCGACAGCATTTTCATCATTTTGCGTGTTTCGTCAAATTGCTTGATTAATTGATTCACTTCTTGAATATCCGTTCCGCTACCTTGCGCAATACGCTTTCGGCGGCTACCGTTGAGCATTTTAGGATTTTTGCGTTCAATTGGTGTCATCGATAGAATGATGGCTTCGATACTTTTGAATGCATCGTCGTCAATATCCAAATTCTTGATTGCTTTGCCCACGCCAGGAATCATTCCAGCCAAGTCTTTCAAGTTACCCATTTTCTTAATTTGCCCGATTTGTTTCAAGAAATCATTAAAATCAAACTGGTTTTTGGCAATTTTCTTCTGAAGTTCACGAGCTTCTTCTACATCAAATTGTTCTTGTGCTTTTTCAACCAAAGACACAATGTCTCCCATACCTAGAATACGGTCGGCCATACGATCGGGATAAAAAATGTCGATTGCTTCCATTTTTTCACCCATACCAATAAATTTGATTGGCTTATTAACGACCGTACGAATCGATAAAGCTGCACCACCACGGGTATCTCCATCTAATTTTGTAAGAACGACACCGTCAAAATTCAAACGATCGTTAAATTCTTTGGCAGTATTCACGGCATCTTGTCCTGTCATCGAATCGACAACGAAAAGCGTTTCATTAGGATTAATCGCTTTCTTGACGTTCGATATTTCTTCCATCATTTGCGCATCAATCGCCAAACGACCAGCCGTATCTACAATCACGACATCATACCCTTTTACTTTAGCTTCTTTAATGGCAGCTTTTGCTATTTTTACAGGATCTTTATTGTCCATATCGGCATATACCTCTACACCAATTTGCTCGCCCAATACTTTTAACTGCTCAATGGCAGCAGGTCGGTAAATATCACAAGCAGCTAACAAGGGCGATTTAGCTTTCTTGGTTTTCAGCATATTAGCCAATTTTCCAGCAAATGTTGTTTTACCAGAACCTTGCAAACCTGCGATCAAAATAACAGCAGGACTGCCTTTTAGATTTATATCAGATTTTTCGCCTCCCATGAGCGTAGCAAGCTCATCGTGAACGATTTTCACCATCAACTGGCTCGGTTTGACGGCAGTCAATACATTAGCACCTAAAGCTTTTTCTTTCACTACATTCGTGAAATCTTTTGCTATTTTAAAATTAACGTCGGCATCCAAAAGTGCTCTACGAACATCTTTCAGCGTTTCGGCTACGTTAATTTCCGTGATTTTTCCTTCTCCTTTTAATATTTTAAATGACCGCTCTAACCTATCTGATAAATTGTCAAACATACTCTTTAATTATAAATTATAGTTTATTTTATTATATCTTTCAATCGTTTTTATTTATTCGATGCAAATGTAATCATTTTTTTGCGGACTTTGTTAAATTTTAATTTGTGAATTATAAAATTAGAGAATTATACATAATAAATTTCTCTATTCAATAGTTCGTTACGTTTTTATGTAATCACCTAATAGCCATATTGATAAGTGATAAATATTTATTTGAATATTAGCACTCGCAAGCTACTGTTTATCAGTAAAATAATTATCAATTATTCATT
>JAOZTL010000193.1 GCA_029942205.1 Bacteroidales bacterium
TCAAGCATATCGTCAAGTATAAATAAATAAAATGCAATAGAAGCAAGCATCATTACTGGCCAATCGGAAAAAACAGAACTTCGGTTTACAGGAATTGGGATAATCATTGCCGTAAGTGCCAGCACCAATGCAATGTTGGAGATATTGGATCCAATAACGTTTCCTATCGCTATTTCGGGATTGCCTGTAAATGCTGCATTCACGCTCACAATCAACTCTGGCGCAGAAGTACCAAAGGCAATTACCGTAACACCAATCACCAAAGTAGAAATATTAAACTTCTTAGCCACAGCGACTCCGCCATCCACTAAGTATTTTCCGCTAATTACTAAAGCAATCAAGCCTCCAATAAATTGAATATATGCCATCATTAAAAGGGTTTATCTAAATTTTTCTTAATATCTTTTACTCCATCCGTCAATTCATCAATATCTTTTTTGATGTCGGCTTCGTCAATCTCTTTCTTAATGCCGTCAGTTGCTTTTTTAATTTCTTGCATGCCTTTACCAAGTCCTCTTGCCATTTCAGGTATTCGTTTTGAGCCAAACAGAAGCAATACAACCAATAAGATGACCACTATTTCTGCTCCACTGATAAATAATAATGTTCCAGCCATTGCTTTTTCTTTTTTTGGTACAAATATACAAAAAGTTATATTCAATTTCAGACTTCATCTGTTTTATTATTTTGGACAATCGACATCGTTATGCTTTAACAAATTGCTTGCTTCCAAAATAAGATTGAAGACCTTTTTAATTTTACGCAATTCTATAAATCCATATTATTCAATAAAATACAGAATTACAGACTTCGTCTATTTAATATTTATTTCTGGACATTTTTTGACAAATTATCAATGTAAATCAACAAGTTACGCCTAAATATGTACAACTATATCTCGTAGTATTAGCTATATAAATAAACAAAAATAATAAAACAGACGAAGTCTGAAGTTAGTTATTTGCAATATAATTATTAAATTGCCGAAAAACAAGTGTGGTCTTCTACCTATTTAATGTTGCTCACGCACTAGTGAGAAAATCTTGCATGAGCAACAAAAAAGGTAGAAAACCTTGTATGAGCAACATCAAAAAAGGTCGGAAGACCTTACTTCAGTGAACAATATTAATAATCTATTTACTTTCCTATAAATCATTGATTGTCCTAATTTTCATACGAATGCATAAGCAACATCAAAAAAAGGTCGAAGACCTTAATAAAAAAGCCTGTACCAAAGGCACAGGCTTATTGAATAAGATATTTGAATAAGGTCTTTTTATTTATTTATTATCTTTATTGCCTCTTTTCTTTTTGCCTAAGTACTCTTTTCTTGAGACTACTTTCTTAACCTCTTCTTTTGTAAATTCATACACTACTGGCGTAGCGATAAATAACGAAGAATACGTACCCACTACAACACCAACAAGCATTGCAAATACAAAACCTCGAATTACTTCACCTCCAAAGATAAAAATAGTAAGTAACACAAAGAACGTACTCAACGAAGTACTAAAGGTACGACTAAGTGTACTGTTCAGTGCTTCATTCAATAATTCTTTTTTGCCTTTTGTTTTATAATTATTCATAAATTCACGAATACGGTCAAAAACAACCACCGTATCATTCAATGAATAACCAATCACAGTAAGGATTGCGGCTATAAATGCTTGATCTATTTCTAATGAGAATGGCATAATGCCGTAAAAGATCGAGAATAAGCCCAAAACAATAAGCACATCATGCGTCAATGCAGCAATCGCACCGACACCAAACTGCCAAGTTTTGAATCGGATGAATATGTACAAGAACATAATTACCAATGAAACCATGATAGCCCAAATAGCACCAATCTTAATATCATCGGCAATAGTAGGTCCTACCTTTTGCGAACTCATCCTGTTCTTTGTCAAAAAATCAGCCATGCTAACGTCTTCACCTAATTGAGTTTTGAGTCCTTCGTATAGTTTTGCTTCTACAAGACTGTCTGCATTAGAAGCATCATTTTCTATTTCATATTTCGTAGTGATTTTTACTTGGTTATTTTCCCCATAAATTTTCACTTCAGGAGCTTCTCCATACACAATGGCCAAGTTTTTAGCAACATCAGTAGTGTTTACAGGCTTATCAAAACGCACAACGTAGGTGCGTCCACCCATAAAATCAACACCTTGATTCAAACCACGTACAGCTAACGAAACGATACCTATAAGAATAATTATACTAGAAATAATATAAGCAATTTTTCGTTTTTCAATGAACTTGATTTTCGTATTTTTGAACGCATTTTCAGTCCATTTTGTAGCAAAACTTATTTTTTTATCTTTCTCTAAATAAGTAACAAAGATCAAACGAGTAATCAAGATCGCAGCAAATAGAGAGGTCAAAATACCAATGAATAAGGTAGTTGCAAAACCTTTAATTGGACCATGTCCAAAAATATAAAGTACAGCAGCCGTTAATAAGGTAGTGATGTTGGCATCAAAAATAGCTGAATACGCATTTTTGTATCCATCAGCAATCGCCAATTTCATTCCTTTACCTAAGGATAATTCCTCACGAATCCTCTCGTAAATAAGTACGTTTGCATCTACCGACATACCGATAGTAAGCACAATACCCGCAATACCAGGTAAAGTAAGTACCGCCCCGATTGATGCCAAAACTCCCATAATAAAGAATACGTTTGCCATCAATGCGATGTCGGCAACAATACCTGCCGATTTATAATAGAACACCATGTACAATAACACAATAACGAAGGCGATCAAGAACGAGATTAAGCCCGAATCAATAGCTTCTTGCCCTAATGAAGGACCTACTATTTCTTCTTCGATAATGTTTGCAGGTGCGGGTAATTTACCTGATTTCAAGATGTTTGCAAGGTCTTTTGCCTCAAGAATAGAGAAATCTCCAGTAATAGACGATTGTCCTCCCGCAATTTCACCATTCACGTTTGGAGCAGAATATACATATCCATCCAAAACTATTGCAATTTGCTTACCAACATTATCTTTTGTCAAACGAGCCCAGTCTTTCGATCCTTCAGCATTCATTGACATAGAAACTTCGGCAGTTGCACTTCCGTTACCGAATTCGGCACGAGCATTCGTAACCACATCTCCACCAAGAGCAGGTTGTCCATCACGGTTAGTAATTTTCAAAGCTATCAAGCGAAAATAATTTTCATTTTCATCAATGGCTTTTACTTCCCACAACAATTTCAAATCACGAGGCATAAGCTCCCTAACCTGCTTCATGCGAAGATACTCATTGATAGTAGCTGTATCTTTTTTGTGAGCAGTACCCACGGTAGCACCTTTAAATAACTGGCTTCCGTCTTGAGAAACACTCGGACGTAAAATAGCGAATAACGGATTTGCTTGTTGTTCTTGCAACAACGACTGAGCGATGCCTGTCGTGTCTTTTTCTGCCGCATTTTCTATTTCGTCTAATAGAGCTAATTCTGTAGTGTCCCCTTCTTGTGTAACAGTTGTATCTACCTGAGCAACATCAGTACTAGTAGAATCTACGTCTGTACTTTCAGTAAGTAAATCTTTCAAACGATCGTCAATAGCACGTAGTGTTTCAAAGACTTCTGTATTATCATAAGTCTCCCAAAACTCTAAGTTTGCCGTACCTTGTAGCAATTTACGCACACGCTCAGGTTCTTTAACACCAGGCAGTTCTACAAGAATACGTCCAGCAGTTCCTAGGCTTTGGATATTCGGTTGCGATACTCCAAAACGGTCAATACGAGTACGTAAGATGTTGAAAGTATTTTCGATAGCACTTTCCGTTTCTTCACGGATAATAGCCAATACTTCTTCATTCGTAGAGTTGAAGTTTACTCTTCCTTGCAATTCAGGTGTAAGGAATACAGAAGCAAGTTTTCCATTAAGAGGAGCTAATTCGTCGAAAGCTTCTCCAAATAAAGTAACGAAATCTTCCTGACTGTTTCGCTGTCTTTCCCGAGCTAACGCAAGGGACTTAACAAAAACAGAGTCGGTGTTGTAATTAGATAATGCTCTAATCAAATCCACGACCGACACTTCAAGTGTTACGTTCATTCCTCCTTTTAGGTCAAGTCCTAAGTTGATTTCACGTTCTTGACACTCTCTGTACGTGTAATTTCGTACCCATAAAAAATTATAGACTCCTACTCCTGAAATAGAATCAAGGTAAGCGGCTTTTTTCTTTGCATCGCCTTGTGATATTTCTTCAGCTTTGTCTTCTACATTGCTTGTAATCCAAGTAAAAGATAACTGATATAAACTCACTAATGCAAAGGCAATAGCTACCAGTCTGATTGCTCCTTTGTTCTGCATTTTATGTTATTTATTATTAAAGTATTAAGGTTAAATTCTTCTCCTTATTTATTTTCAAGTGTGCAAATATATTGATTTTTTTTTTAAATCCTGTATTTATGTAGCCTATTTTGATCGGTATTATACTAAAAAAATTTTAGTCATAAAAAACTCAAATATAATTATAAGTCTATATTTTCAAAATACTAATAATAAAAACAAGATTAAATGTACAATTTCATAAAAACACACAACTTCTTATTTTATCTCAAAAAGCTTTTGTATTTATATTTTATTTTTTTTCTTTCATTGTACTTATTCTAAATAAACAACAAATGAGCAAATTCCTTAATTTCAGACTTCGTCTGTTTTATTATTTTTACTCATCTCTATGGCTATGTTTTAACGATTTATGACATTGCTTGATATAATTGTACGTATTTAAGCGTAACTTACTGATTTACATTGATAATTTGTCAAAAAATGGCTGGAAATTAATATCAAAACAGACAAAGTCTTAAATTATAAAATTGTTCAAAAAACAAAAGGTTTTGGCACATTGCCAAAACCTTCTGTCTATAAAATTTAATATTTGAATACGGTGGCGAATACAACCACGTATTTTAATATTTATCTTAGAAAAGTTTCATGTCATCTAAAACAGTCATTACTTCACGAACTGCTTTATCAGAGGCATCAAGATCTGCTCTTTCAGTTTCGTTCATTTCGATTTCAATGATTTTTTCGATTCCGTTTTTACCTAGTACAACAGGTACACCAAGATAAACGTTTTTCAAGCCATATTCACCATCAAGATAAGCACAAACAGGGAAAATACGTTTTTGATCTTTAGCAATAGCTTCAACCATTTGAGCAGCAGCCTCACCTGGAGCATACCAAGCAGAAGTACCTAACAATTTAACGATTTCTCCACCACCTTTTTTAGTTCTTTCAACGATAGCATCTAATTTATCTTTGTCAATCAATTGAGTAACAGGTATACCAGCAACAGTTGTGTAACGAGGAAGTGGCACCATAGTATCACCATGCCCACCCATTAATAATGCTTGAATATCTTTAGGCGAAACATTTAATTCTTCAGCCAAAAACGAACGATAACGAGCAGTATCAAGGATACCAGCCATACCGAATACTTTTGATGAATGCTTTTTAGCAGCTAAATAAGCGGTATAACTCATTACATCTAATGGATTTGCTACAACAATAATAATTGCATCAGGTGATTCTTTTACAACGCTTTCAGTTACCGATTTTACAATTTTAGCGTTTGTTGAAATAAGGTCATCACGACTCATCCCAGGTTTACGAGGCAAACCCGAAGTGATAACTACTACGTCAGATCCTGTCGTTTTGCTGTAATCATTTGTTGAACCGATCAAACGTGTGTCTGATAAACGGATAGGCGAAGTTTCCCACATATCAAGGGCTTTACCTTCGGCATAGTTTTCTTTAATATCTACGATAACTACTTCGTTTGCTACTTCTCTTTGTGCGATTACGTCTGCTACTGTTGCGCCTACGTTACCTGCTCCTACTACAGTTACTTTCATTATTTTATATGTTTTTATTAATTATAGATTTTGATATTTTCAACTGTTAATATTGCATAAATCAATTATTACTAAATCTTTACTCCTTTTGATTTAAAAACAACAGCTTTTCATTTAATTGTTTGCTAAATTAATTCAAATAATACAATATTCAAACATATTTAAAAACATACAATACAAATTAAACGAACTTATTTCTATATAAACTAGTTGAATAGTTTTTCCATTTTTCTTATAACATACTCTATTTCAAGCATTGTATTATATTTACTAAACGAAAAACGAATCATTGTTTTGTGTTGTAAAGCAGGATATTTATCTAATATTTGTCGATAATGCTCTTTATCGCTCTTTCTATCAGCAAAACCATAGACAGCTATTCCTTCTATATCCAAGCGTTCTTCAACGACATCCGTAAATTTTGTTTCAGGAAATAAAATAGTAAGTATCATTGGATGGCTTTTCTCTTTGTAATTTCCGAATATTTCGACTTTAGGAACAACTTTCTTTAATTTATTCCAAAATAATTGTTTCATCTCTATCAAAGCATTGTAGTTTTGT
>JAOZTL010000194.1 GCA_029942205.1 Bacteroidales bacterium
GCCAAATTTCCCAAAGATATTTTTTATTATGCCAATAGTTAGATACACAACGAATTTCTCCAGACCCTAATCTTGTAATTACTATTGGCTTTCCTGATTGAATTAGTTTTCCTATTGTGTGATTAGCTTCTTTAGAATCTAATTTTTCAGTATTATAATCTTTTATTGATAATTCAGTCTTTTTAAAATAATTATCGAAAGAGTAATATTTTTTAATCCTATATTTTATATTTCGGAGTAAGTTTGTCATATAATAGATACTTTGTATTTTAAATTACAGATTTTTTTTTCAATTCATGTTTCGATAAAAGATTATCAAAAAAATAAAAGCTATTATATTTTTTCGGTTGATATGCTGAAGTGTTATTTTCAAGAATTAAATTTCATTAATGAAATTATAAAATAAATATCCAGTCTGCATTGATAATAATTTCATCATCATCTTTTCTTTTTTTTATTTTTTTATTAAAATACAATCCGTCATGGACGTTTAATGTGAAAAAATTGTCTAATTTATCAATTAAATCATAACGATTATATATATTATATGTTAAAAAATAAGTGCCTGAAACAATAGGGAAATCGTAGATCGTTAATTCAAGCTTATTCGATTCTTTAAAATTCATTAAATTATAGGCATTTCCTGCAAGTTTATTGTGAATATTTAATAGTCGCTTTTCGTTATTATTAAAAATTGAAATGCTCACATTTATATTTTGTAAATGTTCGGCATATTTGTTATTTACAATATATTTAAGAACAATCTTAAATGATTTCCCTGTTTTAACGGAGTCTAATTTTTTATTATTAAGATCCTTGAGAATTATTTCTTGAACCTTTATTTCACCAGTTCCAATTGTGGTTGTTGATAATATTTTAGGTTTATTGAAATCTAAAGGTTTTGGAAGATAAGTTTTAATAGCATCTTTTGTTTTTCCTCTAAAAACTATTTCACCATTTTCTAAAATAACTGCTCGTGTACACAATGCCTCTACACTCGCCATATTATGACTCACAAACAACACCGTCCTCCCTTTTCCAGCACTAATATCCTGCATTTTCCCAATCGCCTTCTTCTGAAACTCGGCATCGCCCACAGCCAGTACCTCGTCTACTATCAAAATATCAGGTTCAAGGTGCGCAGCCACAGCAAAAGCCAATCGCACGTACATGCCAGAAGAATAGCGTTTCACGGGCGTGTCAATATACCTAGCCACACCAGCAAAATCGACAATTTCGTCAAACTTAGCCCGAATTTCTGGTTTTTTCATGCCCAAGATGGCACCATTCAGAAAAATATTTTCACGTCCAGTAAGTTCGGGATGAAAGCCTGTACCCACTTCTAGTAGGCTGGCTATGCGCCCTTTTACCTTGATTTGTCCAGTAGAAGGGGCGGTAACTCTCGATAACAATTTGAGTAATGTCGATTTGCCTGCTCCATTCTTTCCTATGATCCCCAGAATTTCTCCTTGCTTTACTTCCAAATTGATATTCTGCAATGCCCACACATACTCGCTACTGATGCCGTCTATTTGGTTTGTATCGCCAATTTTAAGCGTAGGGTCTTCTTTGCCACGCATGCGATACCACCAGCTTTGCAAATCGCCACGCAGCGTGTTTGTACCCACCAAGCCCAAACGGTACTGCTTGCCAATATTTTCAAGTTTAATAACGGTATCTGACATTATGTTTAGTTTATTATTTTCCAAGGACCAGTTTTATCACTACCTATTCGTTCTATCAGTTCCAATTCAGTGAGTGCTTTTAAATCTCTATATATTGTTTTTTCATTCCTAGAATAGTATAAATTTACAGAATTGCGTAAGCAACATCAAAAGGGGCGAAGCCCCCCAATTAAAAAGTACGAAGCCTTTAGCTGAGTAACTGTTTTACTTTAGCAGCAATAGTCTTGCCATCCGATTTTCCGCCAAGCTGTTTGCTGGCAAGCCCCATTACTTTGCCCATGTCTTTAGGCGAATTAGCACCCACTTGCTCAATGATAGCTGTAAGAGCAGCCACTAGTTCCTCGTTGGTGAAGGGAGCAGGAAGGTAAGGCTCGATGAACGAAATCTCTTGCATTTCTTTGACATATAACTCTTCGCGTCCTTGCGATTGGTATATTTCAGCCGAATCCTTACGTTGTTTCACCATTTTCTGTAAAGTTTTTATTTCTACGTCTTCCGATATTTCGGCATTGTCGCCAGACGTTTTCAGTAGCATCAGTTGTGCTTTGATAGCACGCAAAGTAGCCAATTTTTCTTTTTCTTTGGCTTTCATTGCTGCCTTCATGTCGGTATTGATTGTATCAAATAATCCCATGGTTCTATTTTTAGTTTTTTTTTATTAATCGCATATTGCAGATTTTGTCTGTTTTGATATTGATTTTTGGACAAATTGTTAATCAGTAAATTACGCCTAAATACGTACAATTATATCAAGTAGTGCAATAAATTGTTGAGATTTTATAAGCTTTTGATTGAAAAAGTTTTGTACAAGTGTGTAAGTAACATTAAGAAAGGTCTTCGATCTTTTTAACGCTCTTTTTTGCAAACAAAAATAGTTTCGTCGGCATCAAATCTGTATCGCTCTATTTCTTGTTGCGAGAATGTTTTTACAAACAAATTTTCGTCTACTACGAATCCTGCTTGAGCTATCCGTTTGGCATAATCCCGACCATACACCCGCAGGTGGTCGTACTGCCCGAATATGCGTTCACGCTCACGCCTATCGGTAATGCTTGGGTCTTCATAAGTCAATTCTTTTGTAATATCCAGGGGCACTTGCAGAATAGCCCAGCCGCCAGGTTTTAGCACTCGAAATATTTCGCTTGTTGCTTTCAGTTCATCGTCGATATGTTCTAGCACGTGGTTACAAAATAAGACATCAAACTCCGCATCATCAAAAGGCATTTGGCGAACGTCCATTTTTACGTCGGCTATTGGCGATTCGAGATCGGCAGTGGTGTAATCGATATTTTTTGCTTCTCGAAAAGCTTTCAGAAATGCTTGTTCGGGAGCAATATGGAGCATTTTGATTGGTTTGGTAAAAAAGTCTGTTTCCGACTTTAAGTATGACCATAGCAAGCGGTGGCGTTCTAGCGATAGGCAATGAGGGCACAAACGATTGTCGATGCCTTGGTTGCCATAGGGAAGAAATTTCCGAAATTCTTTACCACAAACCGTACATTCTACTTGATTGCCTTTGTAGAATAATTGGACGATTCGGCTAAATAAAAAGCTGAACTTTATCAGTACAGGGCGAGGGATGTAGCGAACCAAAAAACGTATAAATTGTTTCATTCGTAAGGTGTTTCTTTTTTTATAAGATCGAAGACTTTAGTTGGATAAAATTAATTATTACCACAATTTAGTATATATATTCTTTCTATGAAACATAATCATGATACACTTCTTGCAAGCCGTTTTTGAAATCCGTTTGTGCTTTCCATCCATAGTTATGCAGTTTGTTTACGTTTAGTAATTTTTGGAGTGTCCCATCAGGCTTAGAGGTATCCCAGTGTATTTTACCTTGGTAGCCAATGATCGATTGAAGCATTTCTGCCAATTCACGGATCGAATAATCGTGCCCAACACCAATATTGATGTGCGTATTGATGATATTTGGTGTCGTGAGCGGGAATGTGGGATTTTGTATGTCATATTCCGCTTGCAAAATGGATGAAAAATCAAGCTGTTCGAGCAAAAACACGCAAGCATCAGCCAGATCCGAAGCATGCATAAACTCTCGGCGAGGCTTTCCACTGCCCCATAGTTCTACTTTATTAGGAAAAATACCGTATTTGCTTAATACTTCTTGTATGGTTTCTTTTGTCGAGTTGGTGTTTAGCTCTAGTATCGGATTTTTTTGTATATCGGTGTGTATATTTTCCCAATCGTTATTCATCAACGATTGGGCTAAGTGCATTTTGCGGATTAATGCAGGTAACACATGCGATCGTTCGAGATCAAAATTATCTCGAAAACCATACAAATTCGTTGGCATAACACTAATAAAATTGGTGCCGTACTGTAAATTATAACTCTCGCACATTTTTATGCCTGCTATTTTGGCTATTGCATAAGGTTCGTTGGTATATTCGAGTGTGCTGGTCAGTAAATCGCTTTCGCTGATAGGCTGGGGGCTATTCTTTGGGTAAATACAGGAACTTCCAAGAAAAAGAAGCTTCTTCACACCATGTCGATAACTTTCATGAATCACATTATTTTGTATCATGATATTATCGTAAATAAAATCGGCTCGATAGGTATTGTTAGCAACAATGCCTCCAACTTTTCCTGCCGCCAGAACAACGTATTCGGGTTGTTCGGTATCAAAAAAACGTGTAACATCCGACTGTTTACGTAAGTCGTATTGTTCTCGGCTGGCAAACACCAGATTGGTGTATGTTTTTGCTGTTAAATTCAGAACAATAGCACTTCCAACCATGCCATTGTGCCCTGCTACAAATATTTTAGATTCTTTATTCATAAGAGCTTCGACCTTTTTTGATGTTGGGACTTTATCCCTTTTGATGTTGCTTACGCAAATTTATAATATAGTGATAGCATGAATTAATTATAATTTTTAGAAAAATCACTACTTTTATATGTTATCAAAAAATAATACATGTGCGTAAGCAACATAAAAAAGGAAGAAAATTTTATAAATTAAATTGTTTTTTGATTTCGTCAACGTAGTCCAATTTTTCCCAAGTAAAAAATTCGACTTCTCGTTGTACCGCTTTATTATTCTCGAATAGAGTAACTGTATCCATGTATGGTTGGCGACCCATGTGCCCGTAAGCAGCCGTAGCACGGAAAATAGGATTCTTTAGTCCGAAACGTTTCACGATAGCATTTGGACGAAGATCAAAAATAGACTTTATTTTATCGGCTATTTCGTAATCTGTGTCTTTTACGTTTGCACTTCCGTAAGTAGTTACATACAATCCAACAGGCTCAGCTACACCAATGGCATAAGCTACTTGCACGAGTACTTCGTTGGCAACGCCTGCTGCTACTAGGTTTTTGGCGATATGGCGAGTGGCATAAGCTGCCGATCGGTCTACTTTGGACGAGTCTTTGCCCGAAAATGCTCCACCTCCGTGTGCACCTTTTCCGCCATAGGTATCTACAATTATTTTGCGTCCAGTAAGTCCTGTATCACCGTGAGGTCCACCGATAACAAATTTCCCCGTTGGATTTACCAATAGCTTGACGTTATCTTTGAATAATTCTTGCAAACGCTCGGGAAGCATTGCTTTTACACGAGGAATCAGAATGACTTCTACGTCTTTTTTTATTTTACTAAGCATTTCGTTGTCGGCAACCATCTGGGCTTCGGCTGCTGGGTTGTCGGTTTGGATAAAGTCATCGTGTTGTGTCGAAATCACAATCGTATCAATACGCACAGGTGAACCTGCTTTGTCGTATTCTACCGTTACCTGCGACTTCGAGTCGGGGCGTAAGTAGGTCATTTCTTTGCCTTCGCGGCGGATGGCTGCTAATTCAATCAACAATTGGTGCGACAATTCGAGTGGCAAAGGCATGTAGCTGTCCGTTTCGGTGGTGGCATAGCCAAACATCATTCCTTGGTCGCCTGCTCCTTGGTTTTCTTCGCTTTCACGCTCTACGCCTTGGTTTATATCTTGCGATTGCCCATGAATGGTCGAGATTACGCCACAGGAGTTTCCGTCAAACATGTAGTCTGATTTGGTATAGCCTATTTCATTGATTACGTTACGTGCTATTTGCTGAGCATCAATGTAGCTTGCTGTTTTTACTTCGCCTGCAAGTACGGTCAAGCCTGTTGTTACAAGGGTTTCGCAGGCTACTTTTGAATTGGCATCATGTCTAAGAAATTCGTCTAAAAGTGCATCAGATATTTGGTCTGCTACTTTGTCTGGGTGTCCTTCTGAAACCGATTCGGATGTGAATAAATATGACATATTGTGTGTTTAAATGTGAATAATTGTGATAAATAAAACGTTGCACAGTTTATTTTTGCGTTATGCGCATTGCACGTAAGTAATCGAATGGAAGGAGATTAGAAAGGCAAGCAGCAATTTTAGCATTTTTTTGGTGGTTGCAATTAGTCAAATCTATCCACTTTGATTGTTGCAAACTTATTCATTATTTAAAACTATTCAAAATAATTCAATCAAATAAGTTATCGAACAAAATAAATTTAAAAATGAAATGTAACTTAAAATTCTTATTAATAATGTATTAAGCTTTTTTGTTGATCTAAAAAACAATTCCTTGTGTTTTGTGATAAACTTAGATACTGTCTTAGAGAGGTCTTCCGAAAGTTCAATTAGTAAATGCAACACTTTATTTGCTTATTTATTAGAACGATAATACAAAATATATTTTTCTTTTTTTCAAAATCTCTATGCAAAAGCCGATTAGAGGGTTTTGAAAAAA
>JAOZTL010000195.1 GCA_029942205.1 Bacteroidales bacterium
GATAATTTCGCCGCCTTTTTCTACAAATACCCGATCGCCAATCCTAACATCCAGATTTTGAATTACATCCGCATTATGCAACGAAGCCCTTTTGACGGTAGTTCCTGCCAAAGCCACAGGTTCTAAATTAGCCACAGGTGTAATCGCACCCGTTCTTCCTACCTGGAAATCAATAGATAACAATTTCGTATGCACCCTCTCTGCTTTGAATTTATACGAAATAGCCCAACGTGGCGATTTGGACGTAAAACCAAGATCGTTCTGTTGCTTGAGCGAATCCACTTTTATCACGCAGCCATCGATGTCGTAAGGTAAATTTTCACGTTCATTTTCCCAGTAATTGATAAAATCAAAAACCTCTTCCATCGATTTTGCCAATTTCATGTGTTCGGAAACTTTAAATCCCCATTCTTTGGCTTTTTCGAGACTTCTGGCATGCGAATCGTCCACTGCCGAGTCGGAAAGAAAATAATACAAAAAGCAATCTAAATGCCGCTTAGCTACTTCGCTAGATTGAATCATTTTGATTGATCCTGATGCTGCATTTCGAGGGTTGGCAAACGGGCTGTTGCTTTCCGCTACCCGTTTTTTATTTAATCGCTCGAATACTTTGTGTGGCATAAATATTTCGCCACGAATCTCAAACTCAGGCAGATAATCGTTTCCTTGCAATACCAACGGAATACTCTGTATTGTTTTTACATTAGGCGTAACATTATCGCCTTGCTGCCCATCGCCACGTGTAACGGCTTGTACCAATTTACCGCCTTTATAAGTCAAACCAATGGCTGTTCCATCGAATTTCAATTCGCAAACATACCGAAAATCATCGCCTATCGCTTTGCGTATTCGATTGTCGAAATCTCTCAATTCGCCCTGATTATAGGTATTTCCCAACGAAAGCATTGGATACTTATGTTTTATTTGCTTAAAATTCTGATTGCTGTCATTTCCCACCCTCAGCGTCGGAGAATTGGTATCGGCAAATTCAGGATTTTCCATTTCCAAAGCCTGTAACTCCTTCATTTTTTGATCAAAATCATAATCCGAAATCACAGGAATATTTTGAACATAATACTTTAAATTATGCTCCATTAATTCGCTTCGCAAAGCAGTTATTTTTTGTTGTATCGCTTTTTTATCCATTTATTTTCCATTTCAGACTTCGCCTGTTTTAATTGTTTTTAACTATTTATTTTATTGATTTTCAACAAATTAATAAGAATTCTTTTTTATCTTTTACTCATTATCCAACAAATCGGGTCTTAATTTTTCGGTTCTTTCCATGGATTGATTAAATTGCCATTTTTCGATTTCCTTAAAATTTCCAGACAATAAGACATCAGGCACTTTCCACTCATTAAATTCAGAAGGACGAGTGTATACTGGTGGCGACAATAATCCGTCTTGAAAAGAATCACTCAAAGCAGAAGTTTCATCCGAAATAGCACCAGGAATCAAGCGCACGATGCTATCCGTAATCACGGCAGCCGCCAATTCACCTCCTGTAAGAACATAATCGCCTATCGATATTTCTCTAGTAATCAAGTGTTCACGCACACGATGATCAACTCCTTTATAATGTCCACAAAGAATCATAATGTTCGTTTTGGTAGACAAAATATTAGACGCTTGCTGAGTCAATTGTTCGCCATCAGGCGAGGTATAAATAATTTCATCATATTCTCGTTCTGCTTTTAACTTATTGATTAACTTAAAGATAGGCTCAATCATCATCACCATGCCTGCCCCTCCACTGAATGCATAATCGTCTACTTGGCGGTGTTTTCCGCTGGCATAGTCTCGAATATTATGTACATTTATTTCTACTATTTTTTTGTCCTGTGCTCTTTTCATTATCGAATGATTCAACGGGCTTTCTAATAATTCGGGCAACACAGTAAGTATGTCTATTCGCATGATCTAAATATCTTTAATTTAAAGTCGTCTACCTTATATGCATTTTTCTATTCTTATTTTTGAGTTTTTCAATTATTTTATATTTTTTAATATTTGCATTTCATTTATATAATTAATTAATTATAAGCATATTACACAAACAACAGAAATACTAAAAGCTCAAAAACTTATTGCACGAAATTACAAAACTTCACCAAATAATTGATAAAAAATAAAAAAATTTATACTTTTACGTCAAAAAAGATGCAATTAAGCGTATTAACCGAAAATGCAGCAGGCGGTCGTTTCAAAGCTGAGCATGGCTTGTCCTATTATTTGGAACACGAAGGTTTTAAATTACTTTTCGATACAGGGCATAGCGATGTGTTTCTTCAAAATGCCAAACAATTATCCATCAATCTCGACCAAGTCAATACCGTTGTTTTAAGCCATGGGCACTGGGATCATGGTGATGGTCTTCGTTTTTTGAAAAATAAAATGCTTGTCTGCCATCCAGATGTATTCATGAAACGCTATCGCAAGCAAGACCACTCGTACATTGGCTTGGAACTAACTGAAAATGAAATAGAAAGCAAATTTAATATCGTTAAAAGTACAAAACCTTATTACATTACCGAAACGATCATTTTTTTAGGTACAGTGCCTCGCATCATGCCTTTTGAGGCACAAACAACGAGCTTTGTAGACGCAGATGATTTGGATGATTTTGTTCCCGATGATTCGGCTCTTGTTTTTGTTCAAAATAATGAACTGATAATTGTTACCGCATGCTCTCATGCAGGAATTTGCAATATAATAGAACATGCAAAAAAAACAACAGGAATAAATAAAATAAACAGTGTAATTGGCGGTTTTCACTTAAAAGAACAAAACGAACAAACGAAAGAAACAATTGCATACTTAAACAAACAAGACTTAAAGCAAGTTTTCCCATCACATTGTACCGAACTTCCTGCACTTGCTGCTTTTTATGATGCATTTAAAATCAAACAAGTAAAAACAGGAATGACTTTTCATTTTTAACAAAAAATCTAGTATAAAGAACAATACATTACCAAAGATAAAGTTTAACAATACAAATGGCATCTTTTTTGAGTAATAAAAAGAAAATCATTTTTAACCCTAATAATTCCTAGATCCATGAAACTATTACAGAACAATAAAATACACACTAAATTTTTATTCTGGTTATGGGGAATTCTTTCTATTGTTTTTATAATAATAGGAACAAGTTTGTATACTAGTCAATCAAAAAAACAAGAAAAGCAAATAAATCAATATAATCATCAATTAATCCAAGCACATTCCAATGAAATTTCGACATGGATTAATTCCTGCATCACCGAATTGAATATTCTTGCAACAAACCCAAACGTAAAAACATGCGACTGGGATACGATGGCCGCCGATGTAAGTTTTGTTGCCGAAAATGCAACAGAACGTTATGCACTTATTGATTTTATTGACCCCACAGGGCTTTACTACACAAGTTTACACGGTGTTGAAACTCAAAACTTATCCGACAAATCTTATTTTATCGATATTTTTGAGGACAAAAAATCGGTGTCGATATCCAATCCGTACATGTCCAATTTGCTGGGAGAACCCATTTTAGTGATTGCTGTACCTATTTATAACGAAGTAGGCGATGTGGGCGGAATTATTGCAGGAGTTTTTTACTTACGTACACTTACCGAAACCATAAACAATATTCAGTTTTTAGATGATGGTTACGCATGGATGACAGATAATCTAGGAGTTGTGATTGCTCATAAGAATAAAGATTTTGTATTTAAACTCAACATCACAAAGGCAGATACTGCCAACATGCCTGATTTAGCTACTTACAGTTCTGAAATACTCAAATCAACTGAAGGACAGTTTCTTATAGACACTCCAGAAGGTAAAGAATATCTTTTGCACAAAAAAATATCAGAATCTACTGGATGGAATCTATATTTATCCATTCAAAACTCAAGCATTACCGCAAACACACAATCCTTACTTCGGAATATAATTTTCTTGTTTTTCCTTATTATTTCTCTATTCTATTTTATCATCAGATTTTTATCTAAACGATTTATTACTAATGATTTGAATAAATTATCGGCTTATGTAATCGATGTTTCTGAAGGAAATTTGTATACGAAACCAATAAATGAAAAACATGTAAACGAAATTAAAAGAATCTCGACTGCGCTAAACAAAATGATTATAAAAATAGTAGAGATTGTATCACACACGCAAAACATGTCTAATAATATCAAGAGCGAAAGTGCACGCATGAATGCCTCTGCTGACTCAATAATGGCAAGTTCGAATGAGCAAGCAGCATCTGCCGACGAAATTTCAGCAGCAATGGAAGAAATGACTTTAAGTATCATTCAAACGACCGAAAACACAAAAAAAACAGAACAATTAAGCAATCAAATAAGTATAAAATCAGAACAAATAAGTAAAGTATCTGATGAAGGGCAAAAAGCAACTTTGCAAATCATCAAAAAAATAAGTGTAGTTAATGATATTGCAAAAAAGACAGATTTACTTGCCATAAATGCAGCAATAGAAGCAGCCCGTGCAGGCGAAGCAGGTAAGGGATTTTCGGTAGTTGCTAGCGAAATACGCAAACTCGCCGAAAAAAGCCAACAAGCCGCCCAAGAAATCAATGATTTATCGTCCAGTAGTAAAGAACTTATTAATAAGTCGGCTGAATTAATTAATGAAATTATTCCAGAAATAGCCGAAAATGTAGTCTTAATCAGACAAATACTTCATGCAACAATGGAACAAGATACAGGAGCAGAGCTAGTTAGTAATTCAATCATACAACTTGCTCAAATAACAAACAGTAATGCCTCCGAAGCCGATAAATTATCGCTACAAGCTGAAAGTCTAGCTCATTTTGCTGAAAAATTATCAGAACTGATTCATTATTTTAAGCTCGAAAATAAAGATCAATAAACAAAAAAAAGCTCTAATCTACTGATTTAGAGCTTTTTTTTGTTATACTGAATTGCTGTTATAATTGTGATTTAGAAAATGAATTATTTTTTGTTTGTTTTTATTCATAAAATTCTTGCATAGCCTGTGTTATGGAATAATTTTATGAATGAAAACAGGAAGAAAAGAAACGTTTTAAATTCATAATTATGAGAGCATTTCAGTATATTTAGCCAAATGGTTCATTAAATTTCTGTATATATTTGATTTACAGGAAATTGAAAAGCATTATTTATTTAAGATAAGTCGTTGAAAATCTGTGTTTTAATTTATATTTCATAATTTAACGAAGTTTTGTTAGCTGTTCATGCTTTTTATTATTTTTTGGACCACACTAGGATTCAATAATGTAGAAATATCTCCTAAGTTTGACATGTCGCCAGAAGCAATTTTACGCAATATTCGACGCATAATTTTTCCCGAACGTGTTTTAGGTAAGCCTTCTACGATAAGAATTTCATCGGGACGAGCAATAGATCCAATAATTCGATTCACGGTTTGCTTGATTTCTTGTTTCAAGTTTTCTTGCGATCGATTTTCCATATCCACAATCACGAAAGCATAAATTCCTTGCCCTTTAATGTCATGCGGAAATCCAACAACAGCCGACTCAATTACAAGCGGATGCTCGTTGATTGCATTTTCGACTTCTGCCGTTCCCATTCTGTGTCCCGAAACATTAATGACATCATCCACACGCCCTAAAATTCGGTAATATCCATCTTCGTCACGTTTTACGCCATCGCCTGTGAAATACATTCCTTTGAACGACGAAAAGTAGGTATTTACGCATCGTTCGTGATCGCCATAAGTAGTGCGAATCATCCCTGGCCACGGAAATTTGATGCACAAATTGCCTTCTACACTTTTACCTGAAAGTTCATTTCCATCGTTATCCACAATCTGAATCTGCACGCCAGGCAACGGTAAGGTGGCATAAGTGGGCTTGGTGGGCGTAACGCCAGCGATTGGCGAAATCATAATTCCACCAGTTTCGGTTTGCCACCAAGTATCCACAATCGGGCAGCGTCCTTTACCAATGTGATCGTGATACCAGTGCCACGCCTCTTCGTTAATCGGCTCACCAACAGTGCCTAAGACTTGTAGCGAATCCAATTTATACGGTTCAACAGGCTCTAAACCATGCGCTTGAATGGCACGAATAGCTGTTGGTGCGGTATAAAATTGATTAACTTGGTGTTTGTCTACAATTTCCCAAAAACGCCCAGGATGCGGATAAGTAGGGACTCCCTCAAACATTAGCGTTGTGGCACCAGCCAGCAAAGGTCCATAAACGATGTAGGAATGCCCTGTAATCCAACCAACATCGGCAGTACACCAGTATGTTTCGCCACATCCGTATTGGAAAACATTACGGAAAGTATATTTTGTGTAAACCATGTAACCAGCAATAGTATGCACAACACCTTTTGGCTTTCCTGTTGATCCTGAAGTATATAAGATAAAAAGCATATCTTCAGAATCCATCA
>JAOZTL010000196.1 GCA_029942205.1 Bacteroidales bacterium
TCTTAAATAAAATTAAGAATGAGTAAAGTCACTACTTTTTTACGCTATCAAAAAAATAATATAGAACGTCTAAAATTATAAAACAGGCGAAGTCTGAGATTAGAAAAAAAGAAACAAATGGAGAAAAATGTATTTGTATATTGCGAAATAGAAGAGGGAGTAATTGTAGATGTTAGTCTGGAATTATTGTCGAAAGGTAAAAAATTAGCCAATGAACTGAATTGCAAGCTCGATGCTGTGGTGCTTGGTTCTGGACTAAAAAACATCGAAAAGCAAATTTTTATGTACGGTGTTGATACGCTGTATATAGCTGATGATCAAGGATTATACCCTTATTTGAATTTACCACATGCCGAAATTGTTAGTGGCTTGCTCAAAAAACACGATCCACAAATTGTGTTATTTGGAGCATCGTCTATCGGGCGAGATTTAGCTCCTCGTGTGGCTTCGGCTTTGAAATGTGGATTGACAGCCGATTGTACGAGTTTGATTATTGGCGATCATGTGGAGAAAAAGAAAAATAAAGAGTATAAAAATTTATTATACCAAATTCGCCCTGCTTTTGGTGGTAATATTATAGCAACCATCATCAATCCCGATATGCACCCGCAAATGGCTACCGTGCGTGAAGGGGTGATGAAAAAAGAAATTTATGACCAATCGCATGTCGGTAAGATAGAAAAAGTAGAAACGGAGAGTGTTTTGAATGACGAGCATTTTGTTGTTCAGATTATAGAACGTCATATCGAAAAAAGCAAAGTGAACATTAAAGGAGCACAAATTATTGTTGCTGGTGGATACGGTGTTGGTTCTTCCGAAAATTTTAAACTTTTGTATGAATTAGCTGATGTACTTGGCGGTGAAGTTGGTGGATCAAGAGCGGCTGTCGATTCGGGCTTTCTCGATCACGAAAGACAAATCGGACAAACTGGCGTTACGGTACGTCCAAAATTGTACATTGCTTGCGGAATCTCAGGTGCAGTGCAGCATCGGGCAGGTATGGACGAATCGGCAATGGTGATTTCGATCAATACGGATGCTGATGCACCAATTAATCAAATTGCAGATTACACCATTAATGCTGACGTGGCTACCGTGATTCCTAAAATGATTAAATATTACAAGAAAAATTCAAAATAAAGGCTGAAAATCTTAGCGAAATGGAAAATAGTCTTGCAATCGTTTTCCACATTTATTAATTCATAATTTACAGATTAAGTGAATTTTATATAAATGCGTAAGTAACATTAAATAGATCGAAGACCTAATAAATTATTTAAGCAAAGCTCTTTAGAGAGCAAGTAAATAAAAAAATTTAGAAAATGGCTAATTTTTATACAGATAATGCAGATTTGAAATTTCACATGGAACACCCGCTAATGAAGCGAATTGTGGAATTAAAAGAACGAAATTTTGCAGATAAAGACAAGTTTGATTATGCTGCATTAGATTTCGAAGATGCAATGGATAGTTATGATAAAATAACGGAAATAGTAGGTGATATTACTGGAAATATTATTGATCCAAATGCCGAAGAGGTAGACAGAGAAGGACCTAGCGTACAAAACGGGAGGGTTATTTATGCACGAGGAACGCAAGAAAATTATGACGCATTAGTGAATGCTGGACTTGTTGGGATGACGCTTGGAAGGAAATATAATGGTTTGAATTTCCCGATTACGCCTTATGTCATTGTTGGTGAAATTATTTCGAGAGCTGATGCTGGTTTTGCTAATATTTGGGGATTGCAGGATTGTGCCGAAACAATCAACGAATTTGCTTCGGAAGAGTTGAAAGACAAATACTTACCTCGATTTAATCGAGGAGCTACCGCTGCCATGGATTTGACCGAGCCCGATGCTGGTTCTGATTTACAAGCGGTACAATTAAAAGCACATTTCGACGAAGAAAAAAAGGAATGGATGCTGAATGGTGTCAAGCGTTTTATTACCAATGGTGATGCAGAAGTATCGCTTGTGCTGGCTCGCTCGGAAGAGGGAACGCAGGACGGACGTGGCCTGTCGTTATTCGTGTTTGATAAAGACAATGATGCATTGACCGTACGACGAATTGAAAATAAACTGGGAATCAAAGGATCGCCTACTTGCGAATTGGTGTTCAAAAATGCGAAAGCAGAGCTTATTGGCGATCGCCGATTGGGTTTGATTAAGTACGTAATGGCATTGATGAACGGTGCACGGCTTGGTGTGGGGGCACAATCGGTAGGTATTTCGGAAGCGGCTTATCGTGAAGGCTTGAAATATGCCAAAGAACGTGAACAATTTGGAAAACCAATTATTGAATTTCCAGCGGTTTATGAAATGCTAACAGTCATGAAAGCCAAACTGAATGCGGCTCGTTCGTTACTATACGAAACATCTCGTTTTGTGGATATTTATAAAGCTCTTGACGAAATTTCACACGAACGAAAATTGACTCCCGTTGAGCGAAAAGAAATGAAAACTTACAAGAAAAAAGCAGATTTTTATACGCCTTTACTTAAATTTATGTCGAGTGAATACAGTAACGAAATTGCTTATGACTCGCTGCAAATACACGGTGGTACGGGATATATGAAAGATTTTCCAATTGAACGGATTTATCGTGATGCACGCATTACTTCTATTTATGAGGGAACTTCGCAATTGCAAGTTGTTGCTGCCATTCGTGGTGTTACCACTGGCTTGTTTACCAAACAAATGGAGGAGTATGCCGAGCAAATTACCAATCCCGAATTGGATTTTCTCAAGCGCATTTTGACAGAAATGACCGCCGAATATGAGACTACCGTAGCACTTGTGGTGGAGAAAAAAGATGCAGAATACATGGATTTTCATGCACGTCGCTTAGTCGAAATGGTAGGAAATATCGTCATGAGTTACTTATTGCTGCTGGATTCTATGCGCAGTGCCGAATATCGTAATTCTGCAGAAGTGTACATCAAACGTGCAAAAGCACAAAATATCGAAAAAGCAAGTTATATTCGTGATTTTGACATGAAAGATGTTGGAAAATTTAAAATATAAAGTCTTCTATTTTTTTAAGTTGCTCACGCACTAGTGAAACAATTTTTAAATAATTAAGACCTTAAAAACAGATTATTGAAGAACAACAAAGCCCGATAATTTCGGGTTTTGTTGTTATTTGAGAAAATTGTTGATTTTACTGTAAAAATGAATTTAGGCATGTTTTGATCTTTACAAAAAACAATTTAGGGTAAAAAGTGATCTTTGGAAAGATCCGTTTGGGGATAAGAATGACATCAAATTGTTCATTGAAAAAAAATTACAACTTACTTAGCTGTAAATTGTTTATTTAATTACTACTACACTCGTGCATAACATCAAAACAAGCTTGAAGATCTTAATTATCCCCCATTAAACTCGATACAAAAGAAAGTAGCTGGTAATTAATTTTATTCGTTTTTAGTAATTCATCTGAAACGGAAAGCAGCCCAAGCAGCTGTTCTTGTTGTAATTTAGCCCAAGCAATTTTCAATACTTCAAGTGTATTGTTTTGTTCTGGAAGAAGTGATTGTGTTTTTAACAAGTTAAATGCTTGCTTTGTATTTCCCTCTGATATAAGTGAATGCACTTGTTTTTGAATTTCGTTGGATAAAAATTCAGGATTTGCATTTGGTTTTGGTGATTCCATTTCGTTGGTGATTTCTATGAGGTAAAATAAGAGCAATTAGGTGGATAAAATTATTCACTTAATTGCTCTTTAAATAAATGTGTAAGAAAGAAACATCAAAAAAGCTCGAAGAGCTTAATTCTTTTTAGCATTATAACCAAATGAAATTCCACCTCGAACTCCTTCTTTGCTTGGAATAACGTAGATATTGATAGGAATATTTAATTTTCCTGATTTGAATGTTTTTCCTATCGCAAATACGAATCCAGTAGATAGTGTGTAGTCTCCACGACTATCTGTACGGTTAAGAATAGGGTATGGATTTTCTGTTAGTTCGTTCCAATCGCTTGCTATATTCCATTTTCCATCGGGATAGTAGTATCCATCTGCTTTTTTCACAACGTTAAAAGTAGGACCAAAGGCCAATTCCCAACCACGCAAATTGTCTCGCATTCCATTAAATATCGTTAGCGATGGAATCACCAGGCCTTGGTCTAAACCTGTAACTAATGGAATAAATTCAAATAAAGCCTGAAAATTTCCTTGGTTTAAGTACTGAACTTCAAACTGATAGCCAAATTGAAACATAACAGGAATAACATCGTAGCCGCCTTCTTGTTCTGGAGCTGACATAAATTCGGCGATATTACCTGTGAAAAAAGTTGCGCCCATGCGTGGTCCCGATAGGTTTACTTTGCTTGCATTGGGATTATTTAGTGCGTTTTCATAATCGAATTTTTTTGTAAGTCGCTGAATAAGATACGGCTCTACTGGGCGTTTGAGCATCTCGTTTAGTGTAATACGCACCATGCTTTGCATTTCTTTTTGGAGATTCAAAAACTCACGAATGTGCGTGCGTTCGATTGTCGAAGTGGCTACGTCTACAATACGAAGTGTCATAATTATCGTTTCACCATAAAGTTCTACACTTCCACTAAGCATTTTATCTGCTTCCAGTATTAGTCCTGTTTCGACTAAGCATATTTTACCATAACAATTGTCTATTTTCAGATCGTGCTTTTCTATTAGATAAGCGACATCGTAACGATCCATTACTTCAAATGTATCGAGTTTTTCGATTTCGATACGTACCAAATTTCCCATTTGTTTTGATGTCATCAACATGCCTTGGGCATCAATATTGAGAACACTCAATCTTTTGCGTTGCGATTGAGCCGAAAAGTTGAATGAAATACTAAAACTAATTAGTAAAACGATTAAAATAAATTTATTCTTCATAATTATTTTTTATCTATTTAATATTATTTATGTATAAATTACTGATTTAAGTAATATTAGATGCGTGAGCAACATCAAAAAGATGAAGACCTTAAAAAGGCGCAAAGTAGTAAAAAAAAAAAAGTATTTGTTTTATTATCAAAACTTTGATGAATAAGTGGTTTTCTTTGATTTGTTGGAGAAGTTTTATTTCATAGAATCAAATTAAAGGTGAAATTTGAATTTGTAATTGTTGTTTGTTTGTGTTATTTTCGTGTAAATTTAAAAGTGAAAAATGAAATACGAAGTAACCGAATTTTCAGATCTCGCCGCTCGATTTGTCAATAGTACCAATCAATGTATTTTTTTGACAGGAAAAGCAGGAACAGGAAAAACAACTTTTTTAAAAAACATCATTAACCATACGCATAAACAGACGCTGGTGGCTGCGCCTACGGGCATTGCTGCGATAAATGCTGGCGGAATGACGTTGCATTCGCTTTTTCAATTGCCTTTTGGAACTTTTGTGCCCGAAAATGTTCGTTTTTCCGAATCGCAACATTATTTTGCAATGAACACGCCCGAATCGTTGATGAAAAATTTTCAGATGAATTCAACAAAGAGAGGCATGATTAGAGAAATGGAATTGTTGATTATCGATGAAGTAAGTATGCTGCGGGCGGATTTGCTGGATGCAATCGACGTTATTTTGCGCTCGGTGCGCCGACAAAGGAATTTGGCTTTCGGGGGCGTACAGATTCTGTTTATTGGTGATTTGCTCCAATTGCCTCCCGTGGTGAAAGATCAAGAATGGTCGGTGATGAAGAAATATTATAAAAGTCCATTTTTCTTTGAAGCATTGGCTTTTAGAAGTACAAAAATGATTTATATTGAATTAGACAAAGTATTTCGGCAATCGGATCAATACTTTATTTCTATCTTGAATAATTTTCGAGAAAATAACGTGAGTCAAGCGGATATTGATGAATTGAATAAATATTATTTCCCTGATTTAGACATCGAAAACGAAGAAGGTTTAATCCGATTAACTACACATAATTATAAAGCAGATCAAAAAAATAGAGAAAAAATTGATGCATTAAATGGAAAAATGTACGAATATCGTGCTGACGTAAAAAGCGATTTTAGAGAAAGTAATTATCCTGTGGACGAGAATTTATTGTTGAAAATTGGTGCACAAGTTATGTTTATCAAAAATGACCCAACAGGCGAGCAAAAATTTTTTAATGGTAAAATTGGGCATATTTCAGATTTAGATACAGATAAAATTGAAGTACAATTCTCCGAAGAATCTGAGCCTTTTGAGGTAGAACGCTATATTTGGGAAAATAAACGCTACTCGTTGAACAAAGAGACAAACGAGATTGAAGAAAACATAAAAGGCACGTTTAAGCATTATCCTATAAAATTGGCTTGGGCGATTACCGTACACAAAAG
>JAOZTL010000197.1 GCA_029942205.1 Bacteroidales bacterium
TAATAGCAAGCCATATATATTCCATTATTCAAATAAAAAAGTCCTCTAAGTTTTCTTCTTCTTTAGTTTCCCCTTCGGTATCGTAAAATTCTTCGTGTAGGTTCACTTTTCCGCTTACGTTTATAAATTTATAAATCGTAAAGCTAGTATTGGATTCAAAACCAGCAGTACCTCTAATGGTAGTACTGTCTGCATTGATAATGGTAACCAATTGTTTTGAGTATATTTTTTCGGCAATTTCATCACCAAAAAGTTGTTCGGTAAACAAGGAGTCTCCATTTACATTGGTAAGTATTACATTTCCTGTAGCCTCCCAAAGTTGTTTTTTTTCATAATAAATCGCATAATCAGCACGAAGGCTTGATTCGATTTGTTCATTTTCGTCATAAAATTCGACATAAATACCTTGTCTGAATTTGATGTACGGATTACCTGCTCCGTTATATTTTTCCATAATACGAGCGGTCAGCTTGCCTTTGAGGGCAGCATTTTCGCTGTATGTGCTATTCATATCTTCAATTGCTAGCGAGGGCAAATCCTCTTTGCTAGTAATGGTGTTTGTTACAGGAATAGCATTTTCGCACGAAACAAGAATCATTGCTACCCAAAGAGTAGCAATGATTTTAATCAAATGATGTAGCATAAGTTTGGTCGATTACAGTTTGATAAGCTTAGTATCTAACAGTTGTCGATTCGCCAATCCAGCAGCCAACAGTTACTCGATTACCTCTGTTTTTTCCTCTCATAAAGCCTTCTTCTTTGTTCGGAAAGCGAGCTGTATACTTATTAATGTAGCTGTTTGCTTCGTCAGTAACCGATGGATCTACCGATTTTGCTTTAGCAAGTTTGTCTACGGCTACCCAGTATACCATTCTTTTCTCAAAAGCATCGGCACCACAAGATGATGAGGCATATAAGTTTGCAATTAAAATATAGGCAGTACCGTAATTTGGATTTTTCTCGATAGCAAGGCGAGCACTAGCTCTGGATTCTTGCTTATTTCCTTGAATTTGTAATACGACTGCTTTTTCGTAATAATATAGAGCAAAAAGTGAATCAACGGTTTCCAATTCAATTGCTTTGTTATAAAATTCCAGCGCTTTGTCGTATTCTTTTTTACGAGCAAAAAAGCGAGCTAAACTATAAGAAGCCAACGGAGAAGGTTCGATATTGTTAATTTGTACGGCTGTTTTTTCGTACAATTTAGAATCCGTACAGTCTCTTTTATTTAGTAAGCGAACCAGTTTTTTTAGTTGTTCAATGTCGTTTTTTATTTCATCAAATTTACTGTCATAAGCAGCAACGATGGCATCACAAGAAGCTGCTTCGCTATTGGCAAATATTTTCTCAACACCATTGATCGCTTGTTTTAGATTCGGATCGTCTGGCGTTTCTCCTAAGCGGAAAGCCAATAATTTAGATGTTTTATTAAAATTGGCAACCACTTCATCTGCTTCAATCATTTCTTCTCGAAACATGCCTTCCGTAGCTTGCATGTAAGTAAGCAATACAGCACATTCCGATTTTTTATCTTGTTCTTTTATCGATTCTGCCAACAATTCGTATACTTGGTCTACGTCTTCTCTTCGATATTTTAATAAATGGATTCCTTGACGACCAATGATATAGCCTGTTGGATAATTTTCATCGTTACCAAAATATTTAATTCTCTGCTTGTATACTAGCATCAAGGTATCTACCCAAATGTCCTTTTTGTCATCGGCAGCACTTTCTATTCTATTTTCTATCAATTCAACGCCTTGTGAGTAAATTGACTTACTCGACATGGGATAAAATGTATATAAATACTTCCAAACAGGATAAGCTTCGTCGTATTTATTGTGTTTCATTGCTCTATTATAGTTTGCCAAATTTGAGATACACTCCAAACTATCAGCACCATACTGTGTTCGTGTTCCGATGAAAACGATTAGGTCTTGGCGTGCTTTAAGCAACATGTTTTTTAACTCTTCAGGATCTTTTGATTTTTTAATTTCTTTGGCAGTAAATACTTTTGAATTATCCTTAGCAAGTACTCCGTACTTATAAGCCTCCAAATCATCGAATGAATTGTTTATTCGTTCCATTAACTTCCGATATTCGCCAATGACTACAGGGTTTATTTTATTTGGTTGTTCCGATATTTTCAATTCACTAGTTAATTCAGGAAATTTGGTATTAAATAATTCTACCACTTTTTGTCCTAGCATATTGGAGTTCATTCCGAAAAAAATCAGTATGAACGTGCTAATAAATAATCGTGTTTTCATTTTCTATCCTTTTTAATTTTTACTATTGCATGCCATACAGAGCATGCTTATTTTGATTTTTTAATAAATTAGATTGTTGTTGTTTTAGTCAAATTTTCGTTGAACAAACCAAATAGAGTTTAACGAAAAGCTTGCATAAACAGTTAAGTAATTTTCTTGAATAAGACCAAAATCTGTTGATCCTAAACTTCCATATCGTAGCGATAAGTTGATGGACGTACTCGAACCTCTTAGCGGTAATCCTAAGCCAAAGCTCACACCTTTGTCTTCTAGTTGAGTGTCATTTATGGTAATATACGATTTGGTATAATATGCGCCTATTCGATATTGAACAACTTCCCAGAATTTGTTAGAATTAGAATTTGGGTGATATTCAAAACCAAAAGATAATTTTTGATTGTCGCTATAAACTGAATTATCTAGCGAGTTAGTCAATGAAGACCAGTTAGAGAAAGCATAATCCAGTGCAAATAAGTATTTTTTTGATTTCACTTAGCTTATACCGAATTTATATTCTTGCGGAAGACTAATCATGTCGCTTATTCCTTCGTCAAAGCTTAGTGTATCCAAGAAGCTTCCAGCACTGTTTTGTACACTATTGGTTATCAGAATGTTTGTTTCCGAATTAATATCACCACCAAGCACATAGCTTGCACCAAGTACCATTCGGTAATCTCCGATTTGAGTACTGTATTGCAAGCCTATATCAAAATTGAAATCGCTAATTTCGGTATTATTATCCGTAACAACTTGAGTCAAAAAGCCATCAGCGGCTTGTAGTAAGCTTATGTTTTTGTTGTGATTAATGTAACCAAACAAATAAGAAGCACTAACGCCTAAAGATAATTTTTGGTGTAATTCAACAGAAGTTCCAAAATAAAATTTATTTGTTCCTCCTATTCCAATGTACTGTTTTCCTATGGTGTAGGTTTCGTCAGTCTCATCAACATCCATAAACTGGTAGCCAACACTACTCATTGGCATCATACCAAAGCTAAAGCCTAGCCATTTGTTTGCAGCAAAGCCTATTGCTAAATAATCCAGATTGCTAAAAGAAACCGTTTGAGAGCTTTCATTGCTATTTAGAAAGCCCGTTTTACTTTTTACTCCAACTTCAAAAATAAAAGTATTCATAGCTATCGAGCTGAAGGAAGCAGGATTTTCTGGATTTATTAAATAAGGAGAGCGTAATCCTTGTGTTGCGCCTCCTAGAGCCAAGCTTTTATTAAGTCCGGGATCTTTAAGTTCTCCAATACCATAACGAGAGTATGGAGAAAATGATGTATTTTGTGCAAAAGAGATTGTTGTAAAATGTAATAAAACAACAATGATTAAGGTATTTTTAAGATTTTTCAACATTATAATTTAAGATTCTATTTAAACCGATGGACACTAAATTAGGTTCTGCAAAGATGGTTTTTTTTAGCTTTCTATCAAAGAAAAAGGTGTCGCCACCTGTTAATATCACTTTTAAATCTGAATATTGCAAGGCAAAAGTATCGATAAACCCTAGCATTTCGTACTCTATTCCTTTTTGTACGCCTATTAATATTGCTTCATTGGTGGTGCTACCAATGAGTTTTTTTGTTTGTTTTTTTTCTATTAAAGGCAATTTTCCTGTAAAATGGGCAAGCGATTTAAAACGTGTCTCTAAGCCTGGCGAAATATTTCCACCTTTATATTTTCTATTTTTTGTTAGTATATCATAAGTAATGGCAGTGCCAGCATCTATAACCAAAACGTTGGAGTCAGGTAAAATAGTATATGCTCCCACTATGGCAGCTAATCGATCCCGTCCCAAGGTGGCAGGGCTTTTATATTCATTTGTTATCGGAAGAATTGTTTGATGATTTAGCTCAATAAATAACTGACTTTCACTATTTAAAAAATCAATACATTTTTTTTCGATTTTTTTTACAGAAGATAAAATAATATTTTGTACTTTTGGGTAATCCTTTAGGATGGCAGCTATTTGTTTTTGATTCATCTTTAGAAAGCGTACAGTATAAAGAATGGTATTGTTATTGAAGATGAATATTTTGGAATAACTATTGCCTATATCTATAACTAAATTCATACGATTATGTTTGCTGCAATATTATAAAAAGTTTCTTAATCTATAATAAAAATAGGAATATATTTTTCCTTAATAATCATTAATGTTTAAGCCGTTTGTGCTAATTTTAGTCGTAATACAATAATAAACACAATATTTGGTGTCAAATAAATGGAAATAAAGGCACAGATAAACGAAAACACATGAAACCCTCATTGAGGGATTTATTTAAGGATAATTAATCGTTTCACACAAAGAGACGCTTAAATTTGAATAACTTACAAGATTAAAACACATGAAAACAAAAAAAATATTAATCGTAGAAGACGATAAAATGTTATGTACCATTTTTGAAATGTTCATTAAAGAACTTAGTCATGAAATGGTAGGAGTCGCACAAACAGGAAAGGAAGCCATTAGCCAGTGTGAGGTAGCAAAGCCCGAAGTAATATTGATGGATATTCATTTGGATGGTGAGCTAAATGGCATAGAAACGGCTAAAATCATCCAAGAGAAATTCAATGTTCCCGTCATTTTTATTTCTAGTGATATTGAAGACGAAACCGTACACAAAGCTATTTATCACAATACTTACGGTTTTTTGGTGAAACCAGTATACAAAACGACACTAAGCACAGCCATAGAATTTGCTTACTCTAAGCATCAATTTGATCAAGAGCATTATCGAAAATAAAAGAAGATAATGATTTTAGTTTTATTAATTACAACAAGTTATTAATAAAAAAATGTTATATCTGAGTTGCTTAATATATGAAATTCACAATATCGTAACACCTTGATTAATTGCATATTGTAGCTTAACCACTAAACAGTTACCGAAATGTTGATATTAATATTGCTTGTGAACACCTATATAAATGCTTAGTATCAATAACTAAAAAACAAGGTATCTTGTTCGAGAATAGCATGTCTAAAAGTGATTTTATCGCCATTTTGAAATAAAAACTCTTCAACTTGTATGCGGCGAACCTGATAAGTTCGTAGATTTTTATCTTTTTCAGGATCTATTAACCAACTAAGTAGTTCGGCAAACCGCTTACTGGTAGCCTCTAAAGCCGCATTTTCTTTCTTATTATCCGAATCGAATAGGAGGGAGGGCAATTTTGCACCTCCTTTCACAAGATTATTTGTGTGTTCAAGTTTTATAGCAAATCGTTTGCCCAGCAAGCGTTTATATTGTTGACGAAACTTTATCGGGTACTGTTTATTATCAATTTCTACTCGAAGATTATCCACATACGCATACTGCATTTCATATTCTGATGACTTATTTGTTTTTGCCATTTTTTTTGGGTGAAAATGATAAGAAAAGTCTATCGTAATCAAAACTCCTGATTGTTTATTTATTGGTGATATAATGTGCTTGTCGGAGTGTAGAGTGCCTTCCACAGAAGAAAGCTTTGCACTTTCTCGACATGAAATTACGAATAAACTGGTTAATAATAATAGAATGATTGTTTTTGACATGGTTATTTTTTTTAATTTGTATTCGTTCCTCCATTCTGGTCATAAACGTTCTCCAAAATTACTTATTCTTTTTCATAATACTACCTGTAAGTAGATTTTTTTAACCGATTACTTGATCATATTTCTACACTTCAAAGATTAGAGTATTTTTTTATTTCTAATAAAATTTTGAAAATATAATAAATATTAAATTCTATTTATTTAACATTTTAATGATTAAAAAATTGATTTTTTAATACTATTTTTTCATCAGTAAAGTAATTAAAAAAGATGATAAAAAAATGGCACTATAAACAGAATAATCTTAAAAAATCACGTTTTTAGCTAAAAATGTTTTCAAAAATAAGGATGAAAAGGCTTGATTCTAAGGCAAATAGTTATTATTTTCAATAAAAAAGCGAAAAAATATAACATTTTAAATAACTGATAATTAAGTAGTTAAATACAAAAGTGAATTTTTTTTATGTTTTTTCTATAAAAAAATTTGGAAA
>JAOZTL010000198.1 GCA_029942205.1 Bacteroidales bacterium
CATTAAATGACGAGCTCTGTTTTTTGATAAACAAGATCAATTTTTCTGGATCAATCTTTTTTGCGCTTTCATAAAACTTTGTTTATCATTTAATTCGATGCAAATATGATATAAAACTTTTAATCTACCAAATTTATTTTATATTTTTATCTTATTTCATGTATTTTATAGCGTATTTCAGTCTATTTTTTACTGTTTTTTATCTTTTTTTATTAATAAAAAATTACTATTTTCATTTGTCTAATAAAGAGTTGATAGCCAGTTGATTAAACCTTAATTTTTATTCTTTTTTACCCTTAGTTTATTACTCAAAACTAAGCTTATAAAAATCAAATACATGTTTTAGAACATATTTTTCATTTTTATTGAAAATAAGTGTTTTTTTTAAGGTATTTAACAGTTTATTTTTCTATATTTATGTTATTTTTTATCAATATAAATCGATTAAAACTTCATTTATATAAGTTTTAAATCTATTTTTATTCATTTGTTTTCTGTTTTATCTTTATTATAAAACTCATATTTCTTAATTTATTTTTATTGATGTAAGTGAATTATAATACAGATTTCGTCTTTTTAAAAAATGTTTTTATGCAATTTCTTTAAAACCCATTGATTAAGAACGTTTTTATCACTCAAGTGTAAGCAACATAAAAAGGTCGAAGACCTTAGTCTTACTTTTTTTAATACTAAAAAGACTACCTTTTATCCAAAACATTACGAGCTTTCGTCAAATAAAAAGGGAACAATACCCAATGCTACTTTTATGTTTCTGTAAAAAAGAATACTTTTGCGTCCTAAATATTTATAAAAATAAGTTTATGAAAAATAGTTACTTTAGTATTGTTCTATTATTAGTTAGCCTGGCACTAAGTGCCCAGCACAAATCGAGCAAGCAAAATTTCTCAGGTCTGGATTATCAAAGTATCAACGCCATTAATGCAACGGCGACGGCAACCGCTACGCAGCAACTGGATAGTATTTATCTGGATGGGACATACAACGAGGCTGGCGATTTGATAACTTATGCTAGCTACAAATATCAGTACAACAATATTGGGAAGATAGGCGAAATGGAAGCCTGGTACTTGTACTACTTGGATCAACCGATGTATCCACTTCGCAAGTTTCAGTATTCGTATACTGCCGATGGTTTGTTGGAGTTTATACTCGAATACGAAGGCGATGGTTTTAATTGGGTCATGGGCTCAAAGTATTATTACAGCTATAATGCTGACAATAGCCTGAAAGAAATAACCAAGGATTACCAAGATTACGACACAAAAGTATGGATTCCATTCACACGCCAAGAGTTTACGTATGATGACAATGGCAACTTAACGAATATGACTCAATGGCATAAAGGAAGTTACAACCCTGAATTCAAATTGGATGAGAAAACCGATTATGTGTACGACTCGGAGAATCGCCTGGAAGAACGAAAAGATTATTGGTATAACGATAATGCATGGGAGGGTAAAACAGGAGAAATATTCTACTACAATGACAATGAGCAGATAGAAAAAATAGACGGCTTGAGGTATAATGAAGTTTTATTTGAGTGGAAAACACTTAGTTATCATACCTATACCTACGATGCTGCGGGCAACGAAATAAAAAGGGAAGAGATGGCACAAATGTCTGAGCCAGAGATGTCATTGATCGAGATTGTGGAATACACCTACGATACACAGAACACTCTCACTAGTACGGCTTTCCCGCCTAGCTTGGCAGATGAGATACACCGAAGCCAACCCGATTATTTTGAGAATGTACCGTTAAGCGAAAACAAAACCACGAATATGGGCGATGGTTGGAAACAAGGAACAATTGCGGCTTACTATTACTCGGAGTTCAAGGGGATACTTAGTGGCATCGAGTTGCGATCGGACAAGCGTTTTTCGTTGTATCCAAACCCAGCAACAGACATTTTGTATGTAGCCGATATGGAGGTGTTGCCCAATACGAAGGTGAATATTTACTCGTTGAGTGGCGCATTGCTGCATTCGTATGAACTGGACGACTCGAAGTCGATCGATATTTCGTCTTTGGAAATGGGGGTTTATTTGATCGAATTACAATCAACGGCAAAACGCTATCGTTCGCAAAAATTAATCGTAAACTAGGTTTTCGGTTTAATAGCTTCGATTTTTTTTGATGTTGCTTATGCACTTTTTTTTAATTATTGCTATCCGTAATTTATCGAAAATTAAAGATCCCGTTCTATATCTTCCTTAATCATCTAGGTTTATAGAATTGCGTAAGCAACATCAGGCAGGAGAAAGTACTTAATCGGTGATTTTTGCTCCGCTGCACGCTTGGATTGCTCCGCTGCATTGAAAAAGCTGTCAGATAGCGCATTTTTTCAGTCTGATGTGAAATAGTAGCAATCAGACGGCGCATCTGAGCAGTCAGATTGTATTTCTGAGCAGTCAGATCACGCAGTTGAGCAGTCAGATGACGTGTCTGAGTACTCAGATTGCTCTTCTGAGCAGTCAGATGACACGTCTGGGCACTCAGATCGCTCATCTGAGCAGTCAGATCGCTCATCTGAGCAGTCAGATCACTCTCCCGAGCACTCAGATCGCTCATCCGAGTAAAAGAATAAGCGATCGGAGTAAGCGAAAGCGGTATCTGACGATAAAAATACTTGCTTTTAGTACAAAAATACGTTTTCGGACTACTTGGAGCTGCGAACGGAGTAGTTTTCTATCTTAGCGGACTTTTCGGAAAGATGATCAGACTATCGGATAGAGCAAATGGAGCAAATTGGGAGATATACGGACGACTAAAACGTGCTGGCTAGTGAATCGAAGACCTTAGCGGATTTGTTTTTAGGGACAATAAAAAATGAATAAGCGGGTGCGGAAAGATGAAATTTCACGTTCCAATAGAATCAGTTCGTGCGTAAAGTGTATCAAAAAAGGTCGAAGCTCTTAAAATAAACAGTCGAAGAATGCGTTATATAATCAAATAGATATTTCCCATATTTTTTTTAATCTATTCAGTAAAAACGATACCATCCCCATTGGTGTCGTTTTTTTTTGCTCGCAATGAATCAGAAAAAAACTCATCACTAAGCACTTCGTGCTTTTTAATGTTGCTTATGCATTTGTATAAATATATTGCAATCAATAACTTACAAGTTATTTTAATAAAGCATACAAATACGAATCTTCGTAGGCTTGATTGATTAGGAAATTTTGCCGTAGGCGACCTTCACGTTTCATGCCCATTTTTTCGAGATGCCGTATTGATGCCGTATGCTTTACGAATACTTGCGCCTCTATCCGATGCAGCTGAAGTTGTGTAAATGCATACTCGTAGATTTGCTGTTTTGCCTCCATAGCCACGCCTTGCCCCCAGTAGGAGTGATGGATGATGGATTTGCTCGATGCAAAATGATGCGTCCAGTCCAGATGGTATAAACCCGAAATTCCGATCAGCTTTCCCTTGCTTTTCAGTGTAATGCCCCAGAAAATAGCCGTCTTGTTGTGTAGCTTTTTATCAAAGCATTGAATCAGATCCAAGCTATCGTTGATGCTTTCGTGCTTTTTGCTATCGACGTACTTTATATTCTCCTCGTCTGAATATAAGTCCAAAATATCCTGCGCATCTTTTGTTTGAATCTTCCTAAGAATTAAATTCTCGCTGGTTAATGTTTCTATTGTCATTCGTTTTTTATTCGAGTTCTAATTACAGACTTATCAGCTATTACACCTCACCAAGAGGACTTTGCCGCATTTACATCTTTAGCTATTTTTAATTTTATTCTTTCTAGCTACTTGTTTCTCTAGTTTATCATTAAGCAACTCCCACTGTTCCATTTTCTGCTCTAGTTGTTTTTTGTATTCTTCATAATCGTGATACAAGTTTTGATCCTCTAAATGTTCGGGTTGGCTAAGCAGTAGGTTTGCTTCTTTTATTTTAGTTTCGAGCAATTCTATTTCCTTTTCATTCTTTTCCAGCTCCCGTTGTGCCTTTCTTATTCGCTTTTCTGCCTCTTTTCGTTGCGCAAACAGTTGCTTGTTGGTCGAGTTGTTTACCGTCTTTTCTTTTAGTATGGCATCTTTTCGTTCTATTTCTTGCACATTATCGATTTTCTTTTTTCGTAGAAACTCTTCGATGCCTCCCAAGTATTCTTTTAGGTTTCTATTCTTGAACTCATACACTTTGGATGCTAGTCCTTCCAGAAAATCACGATCGTGTGAAACGATAATTAATGTTCCTTCGTATTGGTTGAGTGCCTGTTTTAGAATATCCTTCGATCGGATGTCGAGGTGATTCGTTGGCTCATCCAGTACCAGCAAGCTGTATGGTTGCAACAGAAGCTTTGCCATGGCTAGGCGTGAGCGTTCTCCACCCGATAGTACCGATACTTTCTTGTCGATGTCTTCGCCACCAAACAAGAATGAGGCAAGAATATTCCGTACATTTTTGCGCACTTCGCCCACCGCTATATCATCCAGAATTTCAAAAACCGTTTTGTTATCGTCCATCAGCTCGTCTTGGTTTTGAGCAAAATAGCCGATAGACACTTGATGCCCCAGTTTGTAGTTTCCTGTGTAGTCGAGCTCGTTAAGGATAATGCGTGATAAGGTAGTTTTGCCTTCGCCGTTTCTCCCTACGAATGCGATCTTCTCGCCTCGTTCGATGATTAGATCCACATCCTCCAGTACTTTCTTTTCGCCATAGCTTTTGGAAAGTCCTACGGTTTCTATCACCAAATTGCCCGAGCGTGGTGCAGGTGGAAACCGAAAATGAAGTGATGAGGTGTCTTGTGCATCAATCTCTATACGCTCCAGTTTTTCGAGTTGCTTGACGCGCGACTGCACCTGTACCGCTTTGGAGGCTTTGTACCGAAAACGCTCAATAAAACGCTCGATGTCTTGAATCATTCGTTGTTGATTCTCGTAGGCAGCCAATTGCTGTTCGTGTCTTTCTTGGCGCAATTGCACGTACTTGGTGTAGGGCACACGATAGTCATAGGCACGCCCCATGGATATTTCGATGGTACGGTTGGTGATGGTATCAAGGAATTTTCGATCGTGCGAAATCAATAAAACTGCACCTTCGTAATTTCTCAAAAAACCTTCCAACCATTGTATCGATTCAATGTCTAAGTGGTTGGTCGGTTCATCCAACAGCAACGTATTTGGTCTACGCAGCAGTACTTTTGCCAATTCGATACGCATTTTCCATCCACCACTAAACTCGGTGCTTTGTCGATGAAAATCTTTTCGTTCAAAACCCAAACCAATCAGTATTTGTTCCGTGTCGGCTTCCGTGGTTTGTCCACCAAGCAAATCATACCGCTCGTTGCTTTCCGTCAATTGATGAATGAGTTTCATGTAGCCGTCCGATTCGTAATCGGTACGTTCGTTCATGGCTTTGGTTAGGCTTTCTATTTGTCTTTCGAGTTTTCTTACTTCCTCAAAGGCAGTGAGTGCTTCATCAAACACGGTGCGCCCTTTCGGATAAATCATTTGTTGTGGCAAGTAGCCCATTTTGAAATCTTGTGGATAGCTTACTCTGCCCTTATCAGGCGATATTTCGCCCACAATACACTTGAGTAGCGTCGATTTGCCTGCACCGTTCTTGCCTACCAGTCCGATTCTGTCTTTCGGATTGATCATAAACGAAATATCTTTAAACAGCTCGAAACCGCCGAACTGTACAATCATTTTTTCTATCGAAATCATAAGTAATGGGTCATTTTTAAGCACTTGGTGCTATTTTGTTGCTTATGCATTTGTGCAAAGGCAAGAATCGACAAAGATACATTTTAGCAGAATAATAAGCAAGTTAAGATTTATGATAATACGTATTCGACCTTGTGTAAGCAATATCAAAAAAAGGAGAAGACCTTAGGAGGATAAAATTAAGTTGATAATTATATCTGCATAAACCATTAATTTAAAAAAGCTTTAGTATTAGTGCGTAAGCTACATCAAAAAGGTCGAAGGTCTAGCAGTGTTTAGAAATTAACTCGGCTGTTTGGAAGTAGTTTTTTAATTTCGTTTTTAGAATCTTCAGGAATCGGATTCTTGCTTAAATTGAGGTATTGCATGTGTTTCCATTGCTGTATGCACGTAGGAATGGAGATGATGAAATTTTTAGATAAATTGATTTGCTCCAATTGAGGTAATTTGCACAGTACGATCGGAAAATGATCGAACTGATTACTCGCAAGATAAACTTTTTTGAGGCTTTTTATGCTTTCGAGTTCGGGGGGCAAGTTTTGTAAGTTATTTTCCATCAAAAACAAATCGGTTAAAGCCGTCAT
>JAOZTL010000199.1:0-1157 GCA_029942205.1 Bacteroidales bacterium
TTATTTATACAGAGAATAAGGTTTTAATAAAAAAATAAGGTGGTGAAAAAATAAGCTATTCGTGCGTGAGCAACATCAAAAAGGCGCATACCTTATTCAAATCTCGTTCTATTTATTACATAATCTGAATTTGCGACAAACCACTGACGAGCAGTCTCTAATGCCTTTGTGTAATCATCGGTTTTTATTTGTTTCCCAACATAATATTCTAGTGGATAATTCTCTACAATGCCTGGGAATAGTTCCATCATGCGGTATCCGCACGATATTTTAGCTTTCCTATTTGGATTCGCAGAGCTAACAAGCTTAGTGGTATCGAGCAATAGCGAAACAAGGTAGTCGTAAATAAGCTTATTGCGAGAATAAATCATATCAGGAAACAAGCGATACTGAGCATGACTATTGCAATCGGATAGTTTGGCTATTCTGATACAGCTTTGGGCAGCTTCCTCGTCGCCTAAGCGTGCCAAAGTTATTTTTATTTTCCATTTCAATTTATCGCTTCGCAACTTTGGGTTGTTCAAAATGCTTTTTAATACCGGGATTTGGTCATGCATATCGAGGTATCCGACAAGCAGGCAGACCTCCATTTGCTTATTCCGAAATGCTAGAAATGTCCTTAATGAGTCTTTTGTTGCGGGAGTAAAATCGGCTTTCTCGAAACGATACAATCGGTCTATGGCATAATAAAAATCGATTTCCTGCACGTTTGTTAGTAAGAAAACGACTTCTTTTCTAACGACAGAATCTTTGCACCTCAAGCCAGCTTCCACCATCAATCCTATGGCAAACTCTCGGACATCTTCCACCGAATCGGTCAAATATCCTTTCGATTGCGAAACCACATATTCGGGAAAATCTTTGCAGTCGCTTCTAAAGTCCAAATTTGAATAACTGGAGCTCGTGCGCATACTCTCTATCATCGTGTCAAATTTAGTTCTAAAATCTTGCTTCGATTGTGCTTGAGCTGAAACAAAAGATACAAAAATAAATAATACGCTTAGTTTTAATGCTTTCATCCTTGGTTGTTAAAATAAGATTTTTGATTTTATTGATGCTGCCTAGCTAATACTGTAAATCTATACTATTCAGTTAAATACAGGATTGTTAATGTGAGCTTTGTAATGGCTTATTTTCCGACAAAAATACACTAAAAC
>JAOZTL010000199.1:1167-6257 GCA_029942205.1 Bacteroidales bacterium
TACTAAGTTATTTACCTGTTTTTCGGTTATCGCATTTATTTGTTTTTCATAAACTTTACTTGAAGGTGTGATATCAAAATCACACATAAATTCCTGAGCGTAAGCTTCGTTCCCGATTGTGGTTTTGATCTTTCGTAATTGTTTTTTAACTTGCATTTGTTAATATGAATAATTTACAAAAGACTAAACATGAAAAAAATAGCAATTCCAGTTATAAATGGTGTTCTAAGCTCGCACTTTGGGCACAGTAAGTACTTTTATGTGTACGAAATCGAAAATAATAAAATAAAAAGCGAATCAATGCTTAATCCTCCAGAGCATGTTCCTGGATCTTATCCCAGTTTTCTAGTAACACAAGGCGTAACAGATGTTATTCTGGGAGGCGCAGGGCAGCGTGTGGTTCAAATATTTGAATCCAATGGCATATCAACACACTTAGGCGCACCCGTAAAAGCAGCCAAAGAGCTGGCACAAGATTTATTAGATGGAAAGCTATTTATTTCCGACAATTCTTGCGACAGCGACGAGCATGAGCACGGCGATCACGACCACCACCATCACAACACAGGACAAGGACATCGACATCACAAATAAAAGGTCGAAGATCTTTTTGATATAGCTTACGCAATTATGTAAATTCCGATGATTCAGTAAGTATTATATATTTACTTAGTTACAAGTTCTTTATTTAATAAGTATTACACAAGTGCGTAAGCAACATTAAACAGCACGAAGTGCTTTAATTTCCCAAAAAATAACAAATTATGCTAAAACTAAAGAATCCATTTATCATGGCACCCGTAAAAGCTGGATACAGCAACGGGACAGGCGTATTTACAGAAAAACATTTTCATTTTTATGCCGCACGAGCCAAACATTTAGGAGCTATAAGCCCCGAACCGCTTTATATCGATAAGGGCTTACGTGAATTACCCACTCAGCTGGGAATTGATGATGATAGCAAAATAGAAGGCTTAAAGCGATTTACTGAAATGCTGCATAGCCACGATACCAAAGCAATTGCGCATTTGAACCATCCAGGTCGCATGGCAAACCCGATGATCCCGAACAACTATTTTGTTTCGTCGAGCGACAAAGCCTGTGAGGCAGGCGGTGCTAAGCCTACTCGCCTCGGAACGGGTGCTGATAAACAAAAAGTGATTGACTTATTCGTGCAAGCCGCTGTGAGAGCCGAAAAAGCAAATTTTGATTTTGTGGAACTCCAATTTGGGCATGGTTATTTGGTTGCACAGTTTATCTCCCAAAAAGTAAATGATCGTACCGATACTTATGGCGGCAGTTTTAAAAACCGAACACGTCTGGCTTTCGATATACTGGCAGCGGTAAAAAAAGCCATACAGATTCCTGTTATTATACGTATTAGTGGCGATGAGATGTTACCTGATGGTATCAAACTTGACGAAATGAAACAGTTTGCCAAATTATTGGCAGACAAAGGTGCAGCAGCCATTCATGTGTCGGCAGGTACGGTGTGCTCTACGCCTCCATGGTACTTTCAGCACATGTTCGTCCCGAAAGGAAAAACATGGCAATTGGCTGCCGAAATCAAAAAAGTAATTGATATTCCTGTCATATTTGTTGGACAAATAAACACGAGCGAAGATATTGATCGATTAAGAAACGAGTTTAAAGCCGATTATTTGGCAATTGGTCGTCCGATGCTTGCCGATCCTGATTTTGTAGGAAAATACTTGGATTTAGTAGACGGACAAATACGCCCCTGCTTGGCATGTAGCGATGGTTGCCTTGGTGGTGTAAAATCGGGCAAAGGCGTTGGTTGTATGGTAAACCCAACGGTTGGTAAAGAAAATATTTTATTGACAAAAACAAACGATTCAAAGCATTATGCCATTGTTGGTGGCGGGCTTGCTGGCATGGAAACCGCCATAACACTCACCAAAAGAGGGCATCAAGCGACTATTTATGAGAAGAATGTACTCGGTGGGCAATTCAATTTGGCTTATTTACCACCTAAAAAAGAATCACTCAAAAAAATAGTGGATTTTTATGTGCAAGAAATAAAATCGCAGCAAATTCCTGTAATTACACAAGAGGCTACTGCCAACGATTTGGACGGGAAATACGATGGAGTAATCCTTGCAAGCGGCTCTGTGCCTACCATTCCGCCTATTGATGGGTTGAAAAAATATTTTTGGGCTGAAGTGCTCGAAAATCAAAATATGCCTACTGCTAAGCGTGTAGTTGTGATCGGTGGAGGGCTTATCGGTGTGGAAGTTGCTCACAAGCTAGAGAAAAAAGGAAATAAAGTGAGCATTATCGAAATGCTAGACGAGGTAGCACGTGGCATGGAAATGATAGAGAAAAAACTGACTATGGCTAGCTTTAAAAATAGTGATGTGGATATTTTCTTAAACACAAAAGTTACAAAAATAGATACCGACACCGTTTTTATTGAAAACGAAAACATGCGTAGCTCGATAGAACAGGTCGATCTTATCGTTTTAGCAACAGGAATGCGAGCTTATGCACCTCTGTTAGAGCAAATCAAACAAACACCTGTAATGCTTGTGGGTGATGCAAAACAAGTCGCTAAAGCCCAAAATGCCATTGCGGATGGTTATGAATTGGCTGCTAATTTATAAAGTCTTCGATCTTATACCAAACCGCTATCAAAATACTGAATATAAAGAGTTTCTTTTAGCCCTATTAGCGTTCAAAAAAATATGCAGTAATGGCTATGTAAGATTTTTTTGAAAACAGGCAAAAGAAACGTTTTAAATTCATAATTATGATAGCATTTCAGTATATAAACTAATTCAATGCCTGTGGCTTGAACGCAAATTAATTGATTATGTATCAAAGCGGATTATCTTAGGAAGATAAATTAAATAAACTCTAATAGCGAACTTGCTTTGTTCTTTAACGACTTAAAAAATCTACCAATAACACAACTATTAAAGGATTTTTTTAAGGACGTTAAAGGACATAAGAACGAGTATAATTATTATATGTTATTTAATTTGCGTTCCTTAGTAGTATTAATTTTCAGACATCGTCTGTTTTATTTCAATTTATTTTCGTAACTTACTCATCGGAAATTACAGAATTAATAGATCAAAAGACTTTAACCTTTAATGTATAACTATGAACTTACAATCGACAATAAAAGCAGTAACAGTGTACAGCGATCGGGCACAAATTACACGTTCATCTAAAATTAGCGAATTATACGGTGAGCAAGAGCTTATTTTTGATAATCTACCCGCAACAATAGACTCCGAGAGTATCCAAATAAACACCAAAGCAAAGCTTATACTGAAAGATATTAAGTATGAAAAAACATACTTAGAACAAAGTAATAATAAACAGTTCTTGCAATTAACGAATGAGATAGAAACACTCAACGATCAATTAATCGAAATTCAAGACACCATTAGCCTTGATGAAAGTGAGAAAGAATTTGCTAATCAAATTGTTCAAAAAATAACGTCGAGCGATAATAAAAAAGGAGAAACAGAGCTAAATCCTGATAGTTGGGCGAAAATGATGGATTTTTATCGGAAAAAAGTAGAACAGCTCAATGAAAGTATCCGAAAAAACACCATTCAATTCAGAAAGTTCAACAAGAAAAAAGAACATTTAGAGTTACAAAAGCAAAATTTCGATAAAAATACCTACATCGAGAATCATCAAGTGCGCCTAGTTGTGGATATTAGCGAGAAAAAAGAGTTTGAGTTAGAAGTGCTTTATTTGGTGCATGGTCCTAGCTGGACACCGACTTACGATGTTCGGGTCGATTCTCAAAATAAAATGGTGAGCTTTGGGTATAATGCATTTATCACACAAAACTCGGGCGAAGACTGGGAAGACGTGCAGCTCACTTTATCCACCGCACGAGCCTACGTGAAAGGCAATGCTCCGAAACTAGTCCCCTGGAGTTTAGATATTTACGTTCCATTACCACCTCCTATGGCACGAAAGAAAAAAAGTAAAGGTGCTATGCATGAAATGGCTAAGATGTCAAGAACGAGAGGCATTATGGATGAAGTGGCAGAAGCAGCACCAATGGCTGAATCTCCTAAAGTGGCAGTAAAAACAGAAGGAACAGCGGCAGTATTCGTTATTTTGAGTAAAAATACAATTTTGGCTAACAAACAATCGCACAAAGTAGGAATTGGCATACATCAATTACAGTCGGCTTTTGAATACGCTACCGTGCCTAAGCTTTCTACATTTGTTTATCTCAAAGCAAAAATTACGAATAATACTGAATTTGCATTTTTGGCTGGCAAATCGAATATTTTTTTAGACGGAAATTTTGTAAGCTCCTCGCAAATGAAATTGGTACAGCCTAGCGAAAACTTTAGTTTGGCATTGGGAATAGACGAAATGTTTACCGTCGAGCGCAAATTGATCGATAAACACAGCAAAGGAGAGGGTTTATTTAGTAAAAAACGAACCAAAATTGTGTATGAATATTCGCTAGAAATAAAAAATAACAAACAAACCGATGAGGAGTTGGTGTTAGAGGATCAAATTCCTAAATCGAGAAACGAAGATATTGAAGTTCACTTACTTGAACCGAAAATTAAAGACAATTCAGATAGCCTGAGCCGAAGCGAAATGGATTATTTGACTTGGAAGTTTCCGATAAAGGCTGGCGAAAAAAAATTAATCGAATTGAAATACTCCGTAGAGTATTCTAAAACAAACACAATCAGCGGACTTGAATAGGAGGCAGCTTTGCCCTTTTTGATGTTGCTTAGGCACGCATAAAATATTTTTCTATCCAACTGTATACTCCTATGCAGTTTGGGTAATTTCTTATGTTCAACGAACTGCCGTATACCAGACGCATACGTAAGGTAGTGCAAGAGGCGTACTGGTGGGAGTTTTCCTGTCAAGGCGGCTATTCGATTATGGTTTCTAATTTTTAATCTGTCTTTTTGCAATAATAAATGGTTCTTTTCCTGCAAAAACTATTGGGACTTTAATTATATTATTTTCATCTATTTTATTATCAATTAGCTCTTTATAATATTTATTTCTATCTATTTGATTTATTGCAAATTCTATTTGTTCATTAATTCGTTTATTAAAATCTTCAA